>NZ_JAUBPT010000289.1:0-4472 GCF_036700905.1 Microcoleus sp. S13_C3
GTCGCTCATGTTTCTGTGTCAAAAAACCTTTATGATGTGATATTACCACGAAGTGTTACTATTTTGGAGATGTCTATGGGAATTGACAACTGAGGGGACGATTTTGTTGACAGAGTTAACTGCTTCTGAACCGACTACTTTATGCAAATATGTTGAAGTTTAACTTAGAAACACAATTTGTAGTTTGCATTAACAATCAAGACTATCCAGCATCCTTGGAAGTGCGAAAAATCTATCGAATCATACCCGATAATCGCGCTGGGGAACATCAATTTATCCGAGTCATTGATGAATCAGATGAAGATTATTTGTATCCAGTCGTATATTTCGTGCCGATAGAATTGCCGAAAGCCGTAGAAGCAGTGTTTGCATAGACAAAGGTTATGTAAGGGCGGGTTCACCAACCTCTATGTTTATAAACAGCAATCTCAATAAACCCGCCCCGCCCAATATTGTGTTACAATAAATAAACCTGAGTGTTAACATCGCAAATGTATGACAGCCAAAATACACATCAGCAAATTAGGTAATTCCTTGGCTTTGCCAATACCAGACTACATAGTAAAGTTTCTCAACCTTAAAGCCGAAGATTCAGTAATTGGCAGCATAGAAAATGGGAAACTGGTCATAGAGCCTGTAAATAATAAAATATCAAAGTATACCCTAGATGAATTATTGGCAGGCGAAATAGAATCTAGCGAAGAAGTCTCTTGGGGAAAACCAGAAGGAGAGGAAGTTTGGTAAACTATATCCCCGAACGAGGTCATTTTATTCGCCTCAATTTTGACCCTCAAGCAGGACACGAACAAATGGGGACTAGGCCTGCACTGGTTGTGAGTCAAACTAAATTTAACCGAAAAATGGGGTTTGTGTTCGTCTGTCCCATTAGTAACACACAACGCAAAAATCCGTTTTATGTTCCCATTCCCGAAGGTGAAACGATAACAGGTGTAATTATGACGGATCAACTCCGTTATGCAAGATTATAGCGCAAGGCAAGCAAGTTTTCTTAGTGAATGTCGATCAGATATAATTGAGGAAGTTTTGAAGCGAATTCAACCTATTTTGTTTGAGAATATGACTGTTGATGAATAGTTAATCAAATTATAAACTAGGTTTGTAGTTGGCATTAAGCATCAAGAGTATCCAGAAATCTATCTCGCGGGTGATGCGATCGCCCCTCCTCCCCAGCAAAACTAAAAAATGTACTGGTAAATCCCTTCACAGACCCAGGCTCAGCAGTTAAATAATCTGAGGTTTTCCATTGGACGATCGCACAAACCCACCAGCAACCGCAGCTAACAACCGCCAACCTCTAATTATCGCAGGAATTCTCCTCGGTATCGGTCAATCCGGATTTTTTGACGGCATTGTGCTGCACCAACTCCTCCAGTGGCACCATATGTTTAGCAGCGTTAAAACAGATGCTACCGTTGCCGGTTTAGAATTAAATACCCTCGGAGATGGATTGTTTCACGCTGCGGATTGGTTGGTAACAGTGGCGGGAATCTTCTGTTTGTGGAGTGCTGTGAAGCGCAAAGATGTTCCTTTGTCAACTCAAACTTTTTTCGGTTCAATATTAATTGGTGCTGGATTGTTTGACTTTGTTGAAGGCATTGTTGACCATCAAATTTTGGGAATCCACCACGTCAAACCCGGTATCAACGAGTTAGCTTGGGATTTAGGATTTCTCATTCTCGGTCTTATTTTAGCGGTGTTAGGTTGGATGCTGGTACAGAGGGAAGTTCCCGCAGATACTAAAGTTTAAATGAATGCAGAGATTGAGAATTATATCAAATCCGCGTTAAAAATCCCTGACTTGTATCCGATAAACAAGCCCCCGAATTTATCCGTGGGCTCAATGCTTCAATCTAAAATCTAAAATCTAAAATCTAAAATCGATTGAGTCTCTTTTTAACTCATCAGTTCATCCCGCCGACTCCAACCACACAATCAAATCCTCTTGACTCCTAAAATCCAACAAAGCTTCTCCTAAATCATCTAACTGTTCCCCAGATAACCCCTGGATGCGAGTTTGAACTTCCTGTGTTACCTCACCCACCCGCCGCACTATCTGACGCATAATTAATCCTATTTCCCCCTCAATTTTCCCCCTTTCGATTCCCTGTTCAATTCCCTGTTCGATTCCCTGTTGTATTCCCTGTTCAATCCCCTGTTGTATACCAATTTCTATCCCTTTCATCACAGACCCGATTTGGTCTTGGATAAACATTTCTCGTTTGTCTACATCATTCAATTCGTCTAGTGTCAAATTTGCTCGGTTGGCAATTCCCAGCGCGGTATTAATCTCTTCAATAGACCCCAATGTATCTGGTACTGCTTCCAAAGAGGGCGCGTTTTTCATAAAGTAGAGCCATTTTTCCGGCAGAGTTTCGAGTTCATTCAATTCTTTTTTGAATTTCGGTAACTCGACAAACACTAACTTTAACTCGCAGTTGGGATAGACGAATTTCTCTTCGGTTTCTGTGAATTCAAAGTTAGAGATGAGTTTTTCGGTGTTTTCAAATAAGATAAAGTCGGTGATGGTTAAAGCAATGACTGGGTTTAATCTTAAGTAACCGTCTCCAGCTTTGAGTTGAGTTGAATAGGTTTTAGCTGCATTGTACACTACCCGTTTTTCAAAGGCGGCGACGTTGAGTACCTGCATTTCCACAATCACGGTTTTGTTGCCCGTAATCTTGGCTTTGACATCGAGGTAAGTGTCTTTCAATCCTGTAACGCTGCCGGCTGAATAAGGGTCAATTATTTCTAATTCTTGAATTGTAGGTTCTCCGTTATACAGCATTGCATTTAGGAAGCTGATTAAAATTTCTGGATGTTCGGAAGATGCGAATATTTTTTTGAATGCAAAGTCTGTTTTGGGGCTGATGAAACGCATATATTTTAGAGGATTTTTTTTACCGCAGAGGGCGCAGAGGACGCAGAGGAGGAGAAAAGAGAGGAAGATGGATATTGGCTAATATTGGAAGGGTTGGGTTTTGTTGTCTCAACCCAACCTATTATCTGAATGCTTTTATCAGCCTGTGGCTTCAGTAGTAGTTGCATGTGACATAACTAGCTTTCCAGTTATATCCATCGTCGCAAGCTTCAGCACTTCATTAAAAGCTAAACCCCGAATTTTGAGTTCCCACCGAATGCCTTTTGCTTTCATGCGCTTGGCTTTCCGCATATCGACATCAGCAGCTTTTTGATGCAAGAGCAAATATTTCATTGCTGCTGTAGCTTCTACTTTTGTGGGAAATGCAATATAGGTGATAAATCCGCCCTCCCAGTGATTGGCGTTGCGGACGCTGCTGATAGTCGCAACTCTCGGACTAAAGCGGTTCCAGTAAAAGTCGCTGTAGCCGAGCGACTGTGTATTGACTTGGAGTTTGTTTGCCATTTGACTTAACTCCTATAACCTTGTGTGTGGGGTTAGCAGCAGGGCTTTGATTCTGCTATTTATATTATAGCATTGGGAAGTGGGAATTGGGAGCGAATGCTGGCAGTTGTTTTACTTCTCTGACTGCTTCTGTGAAGTCGCGAAAGTAAAATATCCCCAATATCTTTAGTTCTTTTTTGTCTCGAATACAACTGCCTCAAAAAGCTCTACAAGTTTTAAGTCTGAATAAACCGATAAATACAAATACTTTTCCAGTTTCTGCCGATTTCTAGGTAAAAATAATCCTAAGCCTGATAAGTTTTTATACTTATGCCTAATTCTTGAGTCAAGTAATTCACCATGCTGTTGCACTCTCTGAATGAGAAAATCATTTAAAAATAAGAGTAAATCGTTACAAGCTGACGGACTTGCACCTGATAATTGGGTAAGTTTTTGTAAAAAATTTGCGAAATCAACAAAGGTTTCTCCAGAGCTATGATAAACTACTACAGTATTGTTATTGGAAAAATTGACTTCCGGCCCTAAAATTGAGGAGATAAAAAGTTTTACAGGCACAATATCTGCTTGCAAAATAGAATCAATCACAACATTAACTTTTTCGGGAAAATAGCGGAAATAATGATTGTTAGTCAATGTCAAACTATGGTACATATCCGGTCGTTCACAATCCATAATCTTTTTGGCTAGCTGGGAACCATCAATGTCTGGATAATCGCTCAAATAACTTAACGATTGCTCATAATAGTAATTGGGCGCTCCCAGTTGGAGTTGAGATGAAAGCGTATACTTAGCAGTATTTTGGAAGGTATGGTGTACTTCAATATTTCCTTTGTTACAATTTTGGAAAAATAATAATTCGAGATTTCCCTTTACAGATTGGTTAAAATTAAATATAACTTGATTTATTTTTTGAAGATTCATCCATCTAATTTCTGAAATATAAGGGGAGGTAGGATGTTCGTCGGGGCTGATTTCCATAAGCGTTCCACTATAGACATCTCCAAAAACAATTAAAGCCTTTGTGTAACTAGGCTGTATGACGTAAATGCAATCATCTTAAATTAGCGAC
>NZ_JAUBPT010000290.1:0-4393 GCF_036700905.1 Microcoleus sp. S13_C3
GCCTGTCGTGTCAGCGTAAGTATAACACAGAAAGCCGTCCTACAAGGACGGGGCTTTAAACCCAATTATTTTGGTAACTGTCACCTCGCTCATGCCCGGCCCAACCGATACTAACTTCTTCCATCGGGCGGGAATGGACGACACGAAGGCGGGCGCAGACAAGAAAGACGATCCAGCCGAGGTTGCTAAACAGGGATTTGAAGCCTTGATGGCCGGTAAGGACAACATCATTGCCGGTTCAATCAAGACAAAAATTATGGCCAGCGCGAGCAAAGTTTTGCCTGATACCGTTAATGCCGAAATGCACCGCCAGCTTACTGAACCGGGCTCTGCTAACAAATAATTTCCGCCCGTCTTACTATTCTTAAGTGCAGATTTAAAGAAAGTAAATATCGCAGATAATGGCAAGGTCGCCGCCGATAAAAGCGTGTTTACTTCTCCCAGTAGTGGCGATTTAGCGAAGTTTTCTCAGGCGTTCATCGATGGCATTATGCAGCATCGGGCTTGGATGCGAACTGAGGAATAAATGGTTCCCGCCTAAGTAATTTAGTACAGGACATTTATGCGAATTCATCATCTCAATTGTGGCTGTATGTGTCCCATTGGAGGGGCGCTTTTCGATGGCTTCAGTCGCGGTCTGACGGCTCACCTCGTCTGCCACTGTCTGCTTGTGGAAACGAATCAAGGACTGGTTCTGATTGATACCGGCTTCGGATTGCGCGATATCGAGTCACCTTACTCCAGGCTCAGCCCGTTTTTCGTCCATTTTAATAACATCAAGTTCGATCGCAAGTACACGGCAATCCATCAAATTGAACAGCTAGGATTTTCACCAAACGATGTGCGCCATATTGTGCTAACCCACCTCGATTTCGATCATGCCGGTGGTCTAGAGGATTTCCCGGAAGCAACGGTACATGTCATGCAGGCTGAAATCGATGCCGCACACGATCGGCATGGTTTCATCACAAAAAGGCGCTATCGTCCGGGGCAGTGGGATGAAGTCAAACGGTGGAAATACTATTCGGCGGGTGGCGAACCTTGGTTCGGTTTTGAAGCAGTCCGTGACCTCGACGGGTTGCCGCCGGAGATTTTGCTAATCCCGTTGGTGGGGCACACGCGCGGTCATGCTGGCATTGCCATTGATACACCCGATGGCTGGCTTCTGCACGCAGGCGATGCCTATTTCTACCGACACGAGATGGATGCTGCTAACCGACGCTGCACGCCCGGTCTGCGCGCCTACCAATGGATGATGGAGGTCGATCGCAAGGCTAGGTTGCTCAATCAAGGCCGGCTGCACGAATTATCGGTGCAGCATAGTAAAGATGTGCGCGTGTTTTGCAGTCACGATGCTATTGAGTTAAAAGCCTTCGTTGACGGGTCTAGGAGTTCTTAAAACTAGAAATTTCATCCTTAGTTCGGAATTACTTTTGCCCGATCGCGAATTGACAAATAACCTAAATTCAGCCAAAATTCTCCTCGATCGATCGTTACCCGGTAAACCTCCGCTATCCACTGCAAGCGTCAGCATCGATGCAGTCAACGGCGTCATTACCGGCATCTCGGTCGAAGACCGCGCCCGCAACATCCAAGTCGCCATCCACCCGGACACCAAACCTCAAGACTTGCGCCGTCTCGGTCACATTTTCCCCCTGCGGGCGATCGGACTCATCACCATGTGCCAGTTGCGTAATACTGAGATATTGCACCATTCTCAATTAGCCGTAGGGGCGGGTTCGCCAACAGCCTTAAAGCTTGCAAATATGTTCTATAAACCCGCCCGACCCCACGAAAAATCCTCTTATTGATATTGCTGCAAGATGTCAGGTAATACCAATTTTTTATGAGGTTGCATAGAATCCGATCCCCCCTAGCCAAGAGGGCGGGCACGGGGAGTAGGGGTCGCACCGCCCCTACTAAGGGGGGACAAGATTCTTCTCAAAGTCAACCCCTACTCCCCTTCTTAAGGGGGATTTAGGGGGATCGAGATATGTGCAAGTTCACATTAAATTGGTATAAGTCCTGTTTAACTTTTTATGTTGAAAAAGGATTGAGATTAGGATGAGGCTAATCTTTTCCAGGAATAACAAGTTTTTGACTTACAACCGCAGATAAACACAAATGACCGCAGAGGGATATAGGCTTTGGGAGCATTCTTAAAAAATTATCTCAATCAAACCCCACTCTTTTTCACCACCACTTCCACCTTTTCCGTCGTCCATTCCTCACTCGCATCAATCACAACCGTAATCTTCCGCTTAGGATTTTCTTCATCCACAACCGCCGTTAATAACTCTTCTAAAGCATTGGCAGATTTTTTATCCCCAACTTCTGGACGAGGTTGATCTAACGGTTGCAACTCTAACAATTGAAAATTTGTTGCATCCACCGTAGCAAACACTTTAATGATAAATACTCCTTCCTGATAATTTTCTGGCATTTCGAGTTCAATGCTAGTTCCTTTGTCTTGTCCAGGAGCTACAGACTCATCACCTTTAGGATAGAATTTGACAATACTAAAATCGGGCTGGAATATCAAAGCCGAAATATTTAAGATTCGCTTAGATTCATTATGAATTCGCACAAAAAACTTTTCTGATTCTTCCAATACAGGAACATGACCTCCCGTATTAAAAGGTATAAATTCCCCCTTTTCTGATTTACCTAATTCAACCTTAAGTTTGCCATTTAAGGTGGTATCAAAGACATCCTCATTATCTAGATCCAAAATAGTCTCATATCTGGCAACATGGATTAACCGAGCGATGAGCCTTTTTGTGGCTTCAGGTTCATCAATTTTTATCGGGAAAACAAGATTTTGGATGGGTTCTTTATTCGCATCTAAAATCCAATACTCCCCTTCCGAATTTAGGGAAACAAAATAATCTACATTCTCATCTGTTTCTGTTTCCGAACAAAATTCTATCCAGCGATGGCCATCAACTTGTGTTTTCACTAGCTCCAAATCCGAAAATGGTGATTTTGGTTCTGGTAAAAGCACTCGGACTTTGCGAATTTGCTTTAACCCTGGTGATAAATAGAAAGCAGGGGAACCGATTTCAAACATTCCTCTATCAATCATTCCTTGATCTAATTTAGGATTAATAGCTCTAATACCTTCTATGTATGTAACTTCTGCCCAACAATCGGATGCTTGCACTTCTACAACTTTAACCCTTGCAATTCGGTTTTCCTCATCCTTAAAATCCCTCGTTCTGAATTTGAATATTTCAAATTCAGCCCCTTTTTTAATACCGCTTGCTTGACCCATTTGTAGCTGAACTCGGTTTTTCTTGATATCTACTTTCATCACCGGCGCCTTACGGCTAGCACCAACAAGCTGACCCCCAAAAAAAGTGCGCTCAGTCTCTCCCATCAACATTGGGGTTTGCTGTACAAATACATTGTTAACTTGATTAGAAACTTTATTAAATAGCTCCTCTACAGAAATTTCTGTCCCCTTTTCCCGCAAAGCTTTTAATAAAAAATAAGTCAAAGCACCGTTGCGTTCCGTCCCTTCAAAAACCTTTTCATAAGCAAATTCATGCTCCCGACAAGCAGCGATTAAGGTATAACCTTTCGGTTCGGGTAACAAGCCATTGACCACCGTAATATTGCGGCTATTTTCTGTTGCAGTTTGCCAAGTTTGGGCTAATTCCTGAAGCGGGGCGACTAAACTATCTGTAGGTCGAGGAGTGGTGTCAATAAACCCTTCCCCGCGAATCTGGTCATCCCCGCTCATTTCTCTGGTTGCACCACCGGAATGACAGCTATCGAGTACGAGGGTGACAACTAACTCTTTTTCCACCATTTCTTCCAGCAATTTAGCAAATTCTATATCGCGCAAATAGCGGGAATTTGGTTGACCGATATCTGTGGGAACTAAGGCTTCATCTAATGCACCAAAACCTTTGAGGCTTTCAAAAATCGTTTTCGCCCGTCCGCCGTGACCAGAGTAGTGAATATAGACTTGATCTTGCGGTTGGGCTTTGGCTGTTAGTTCCTTGAATTTGGCAACAATATTTTCATAAGTGGGTAAAAGTTCCGGGGGTTCTTGGGGTTGGTTGGGATTGTCGGAAGCTGTAGCGGTGAGTTTAATGATTTGGTCGGAGGTGAGGTTGAAGGTGTCTTTTAAATAGGTTTCGACGTGGTTAATATCTTGAACACATCCCCGCAAGTTTTTGTAGTAGTTTCCTTCTGGTAAGCGATGGGGGAAGTAGAAATTGACACCGATGAGGAGGGCGTAGAAGTTGGGGGTTTGGTTGGTCATGGTTGATGGTGGGTAAGGGTTTGGGAAGGTTTTATTTTTATATAGCCCACATTCCGCACTTCAAGTTGAAGTACGATAAAATAGAATACCGAAAAAGCCAAAAACCCGGATAATTCAGAA
>NZ_JAUBPT010000291.1:0-4375 GCF_036700905.1 Microcoleus sp. S13_C3
TTTAGAAGGTTTTTTTAGTTATTTAGTAGTGCACAAATTTAGGTATTTGTCAAATTAATTTAGATGCGTTTACCCTGGGTCAATATCGAGATTGTCATATCCGTGGATATGGCACTGGCGATACCCAAGCAGAAGCCAAAGAATCTGCACGCGAAGATTACCAGAATGAAAAAGAAAAGATTAAAGAAAAGTATTATTCTTAATCTGTCATTTGAGTCGCAATAAGTAAGGTGCGTCGCCATCAACAATCTGCAAGTTTCATGGAACAAGTCGTAGCGACGCACCCTACAGTCCTCCGTTTAGATCGTTCCGATGAAGAGCGGATTTGATAGGACTAATTCGCAGAGGGTGGTTTCGGTTCTTGAATTTGCGGAACAGAATCCTGTTTCTTAAATCGATTAAAGCCGTAAACCGCAGCCGCAATTAACAGAAAATAAGGACTATAAGCCAACAGCCAAATACCCAAACCAAACAAACCGAGCGTCAATTCAGCCACAGAATGAGTCGCTTTCCCCCAAGTTTCCTGCGCCCGCAAACCTAGAGAAGGTTCCTGAGTTTGTTGAGCCGATACTGCAGCTTGTAGAGTTAAGCTAATATTCGAATAGGCTACTTGATTTCGCAAACTTTTTAACTGAGCGTCAATGCGTTCGATCGACTCCCGAATATTGCTCAACTCTTGAGCAGCTTTGAGTACATCGCCGACAGAACCCGATCGCTCCATAATTTTTAACACCATTTCTTCCGATTTGCGGAGGTTCCGCAGCCTAGCCTCGCTGTCAACTAATTGAGCGGTAACATCCTCAGCCGTCAGAGAACGGTTCTCTACAGTTCCGAGTTTTGCCAAAGCCTCTAAAGTCGTTTCTAAACGTTCTTGAGGCACGCGAATCTCCACAGACGCTGTTTGGCGGACACTCGAATCCGGCGGCTTTTGATTTTGGAAACCCAAGATATCGCCTTGCTGTTTTTCGACAATATTAGTAACAGATTTAGTGCTGGCGTCAATAGATTTGACAACTACACTGAGTTCGGCTTTTTTAATCAGTTGGGGACGGGTTGCTGGAGTTTCTGCTGCTTTTTTTGATGCACCAGGAGTTTTTGACCTTTGGGCTGCTGGCTCCGGTGCTGGTGCCGATTGTGGAGCCGATGCGGCAACTTGGTTTTCAGGGCTGCTGGGTGAAGCTGCGCCGCCGGGAGCGCTGCTGGTTGAATCTCCTCCACAGCTAGGCAAAGCAATGGCTGAAGATAAAGTTAAGAATACCGCCACAGCAAAACGAGTTGTGCTGTTGGTGGTTGGGTTTGGGTTTGGCTTGGGCGGGGGGGAATTGATTTTGAGGTGAGTTTTCATTTGAGTGACTCCTCTAAAAAAGGCTTGGGTATTGAATTTTATGCTGGTTTTAATTTAAGCTCGAATAGATAGCGTTAGTTTAGCCGATACCGAAATGGAAACGGTAGAGGTTGCAGATTTTTTTATTTTTAACCGCAGATGAACGCAGATAAACGCGGATGTAATAATGACTGATGAATTTGATTCTGATTTTATGCGATCGACAACGAATATCGATCGCCCTGGCAACATTTCCTCTGGGTTAGACTCTGCGGCAGTTTTGCGAGAACAAGCTTGCCTTAAAATTCGCGAAAGCTTGCGTGCGGGCCAGCAGGACATGGCGGATTGGCAAGGCGGCCCCCTTGCTGTTTCGGCGGTTCCGGGGGCCGGGAAGTCTACGGGAATGGCTGCTGCGTCGGCAATTGCGATCGCCCGCAACGGGCTTCACAGCCGCCGCCAGTTAATTGTCGTGACATTTACCAGATCTGCTGCTGCTAATATTAAAGCTAAAATTCGGGAAAGATTGGCCCAATTGTCTTTATCTCAAGGCGGTTTTGCCGTGCACACTTTGCACGGTTTAGCTTTGAATATTGCCATGCGCCATCCTGATTTGTCGGGTTTAAATTTAGAAAATTCAACCTTAGTTACTCCCACTCAAAGTCACCGATTAATTCGTACCTGTGTAGAACTTTGGATTGCTGAAAATCCCCGTCGATATCAAGTTTTGTTGGAAGGACAGCAATTCGACGGAGAGGAAACGGAGAGGCTGCGGCGACAATCGGTTTTGCGGACAGAAATTTTGCCACAGGTAGCTAAAACAGTGATTCACGAGGCGAAATCTTCTGGTTTGTTTCCCGAACAGTTGTTAGAAATGAGCGCTCTTGATACGGGGGATGGTTATGAGATTTTAGCAGTAGCTGGGGGTTTATATCAAAAATATCAGGCTTTGTTGAGGAGTCGGGAATTCATCGATTACGACGAGATGATTTTAGCAGCTTTGCGGGTGTTGGACAATCCGAGGGCGAGGGCGATCGAGCAAAAGCAAGTATTTGCCGTTTTTGAGGACGAAGCGCAGGATTCGACACCTTTGCAAACTCGGCTTTTGGAAACATTGGCGATCGATCCCGATCGTCCTACTTTACCTCCCAATTTTATCAGAGTTGGCGACCCAAATCAAGCGATTAATTCTACTTTCACTCCCGCCGATCCGATTTATTTTAACCAATTTTGTGATGAGTGCGAAGTAGAGAATAAGTTAGCGACAATGGACGGTGCAGGCCGCAGCACCCAAGTAATTATCGATGCTGCTAACTTTATGTTGCAATGGGTAAATGGCTCAGAATTAGCTAAAAATGAAAAGCCTTTTCGCGACCAAACTATTAAGCCCGTACCCAGCACTGACCCGCAGCAGAATGCCAATCCGGCTCCCATTGGTCGAGGCTTAGAATTGCATACTCCCCGCGATATTTACCATACCGTTGAGTTAATTGGCAAGCGGGTAATTCAGTTAGTAGAAGAATTTTTACCGGCAGATTTTGAATTCGCAATAAATGAAAAAGCTATCCATTCAGGCACGGAAGCTAGCGAGGGGGAAAATAGCGCAAAATTGCCGTTAGAAAATCTGAAATCGATGGCTATTTTGGTGCGGGAAAACAAACAAGGTAAGTTTATCAAAGAAGTGCTAGAAAATCCTCAAAAACACGGATTAAGCTTTGATTTGCGTAAATACGGGATTAAAATTGAGGATGTGGGAGAACGCGACAGACATTCTCAAGTACCTTGGGAAATCTTAACACTGCTGCAATTTCTCGATCGCCCCCACTCTCCAGACTACCTGAAAGCAGCCTTAAAGATTTTGAGCGATCGACAACTGATTCCCAAACAAGACTACAATGCTTTTGCTACCAGCCCCGAACAATTCCTTTACCCAGGCCCCCTAGACCCGCAGCAGTCAGATCCCGTTCGCAAATGTCGCTATTTTTGCTGCGGTTTGCTGCAAGCTAGCTTAGAACTCCCACCCTACCAAATCATTTCATTCTTAGCCTTAGCGCTGCAATACGACCAAACAGAATTAGCCACCGCCGACAAATTAGCAGAACGGGTAGCAATCCAAACAGCCGGCAACAATTCAATGCGGAATATTTTGGGTGTACTTAGCGAAATTGTCAGTTCCGAAAGATTTGAACCTGTGGATGCAGACGACAAAATAGAAGAACGTTATACCAGCAAAGGTCAACTAACCATTATTACCATGCACAAAGCTAAAGGATTAGATTGGGATTGCGTATTTTTGCCGTTTCTGCACGAACAAACCATCCCCGGAAATTTGCGAGTTTTGCCGCAAACCCGATTTTTAGGAGATTTCACTTTAGCAGAGGTAGCGAGAGCACAAATTCGAGCAAGTTTGCACGAAAAATATCCTTTACCAAATCTAGGCGAAGCGTGGGAACAAGCAGGTTATTTGAAAACAGCAGAAGAGTTTCGACTGCTGTATGTGGCGATGACGCGAGCAAAAAGTTTGTTGTGGATGGCGGCGGAGAAAAAAGGGCCTTTTACTTGGAACAAACCAGAGAATTTACAGGAGCAAAAACCTTGTCCGGTAATGCCTGTCTTGAAGCAGAGATTTCCGAGTAATGCGATATAAAAAAGTAAGAATTATATCATGTCCGGTCGATTACCCCAAATCACGTAGGGGCGGGTAAACCTGCCAATATCTGCCAATAATTAACAATCTCAAAAACCCGCCCGGCCGGGATATTATGGTCAATCTATCGGACATGATATTAAGCTGATGTGCATCAGCTTATCACAAGTTATCTGGCGTTATAAAATCCCTATCCTTGTCGCATAATCAACTTAATTCGATTGTTAATTGTTGTGCATTTAAATTGTATGTTGAGGACGGGCTTTCCGGCCAAACCCTTACTCTCCACAAGAGTGAAAATTTCTTTTACCATGCAATTTAAATGCGGATTAAGTAGTCAGACAGAATTAATTACACAAATACATAGTAGAATGATATTTCCGGCAAAATTATGAGTTAATTACAGT
>NZ_JAUBPT010000292.1:0-4241 GCF_036700905.1 Microcoleus sp. S13_C3
AAGCTAAGTGTCGGTTTTCCCCAAAAGCGGCGCACCTTATCATACTTTTGTATATTTGCAAAATCGGGATGCTCCCGGTTTTTTTTCTGGACGGATGAATCACGTGGCGGGTATCCTGGATGCTTTCGGTCATGAAGTTTTACAATACCGTAAGGGCGAAGGGTGGGGGCAAAATTTCTTTATTTTGACTACCGAGAGTCACCGCAAAATGGTTCGCACCTACACAAAATAATCAACCCAGATAGGACTTAGGATCTAACTCACATCTTGCACCATTGTCAAGAACAGGCTTTCCGGCCTGTTCCACAAAGAGTGAATTTTCTTGTGGAACAGGCCGGAAAGCCTGTTCCTAAAAAGCTTATTGAGAATGGTGCAACATCTCAGATATAACTCAAGTCCTCAGAGACTGCCGGGAGCATCTCACCTTTGCGGCCAAGCTAGAAATTGGAGTTTTGAGGCAGGAGGCAGGAGGCAGGAGGCAGGAGGCAGGAGGCAGAAGGAAAGAGGAAGAAGGAAAGAGCCAGAAGAAGGAAGGAGCCACAAGAAGGAAGGAGCCAGAAGAAGTATTTTTACAAATATGAGATGTTCCCAGACTGCAGACTGCAGACTGCCCGCGTACATTACTCGCGACGATAGGTTGTTTAGCGAACTGCGAAGCTGTAATGCCTTTCTGTGACTGACGGGCCTCGCACTACGATTTTGAGGCGGCGACTTGGCGGTAAAATTCCTTGGATTTTGAAGTTGCCCTTTCGATCGATCTTAATCTCTTCGTTGTGGACATAAACTGTGTCGATCGGGTTAATTTGACCGCTGAGGCTATAGATATTGCCGCTGAGTCTCAATAAACTGCGGACTTTGAGTTGAGCTAGGCGAGGGCTGGCTGAGGGCGCCACGGGGGAGGTTTGAGGGAAAATTGTCGTGGAGTTGCCGCTGTTGACAACTACTTCCGAGTCGGCGCTGTCGGATACTACGACTGCACCTTCAATAGTTTCGACTGCGGTTTTGCCCCCGCCGACGCTGACGCCAAAGGAGGTGCCGCGGACTCCGGCAACGCCTTCTGGGGTTTCAACCCTGACTGGGGCCCTTTTGGCAGAACGGGTTTTTTGGGCAATTTGACTGGATTTGCCGAGTCCGCTGAAGGTATTGAGGGCGACTATTTGGTTTGTCGGGATAATTGTTGAGGTGTTGGCTGCGGGAGTTGCCGCAGCAGTTTTGCCGATCGACAATCTGACTCGCCCCCTGCTGACAAAAATCGCTGTGTCTTTTTCGCCACCTGCACTGCTTGACAAATTGGATATTCTGACTGCGGTTTTTTCGGCAACTTCCACGGTGCCGATGTTGTTGTCGATGCCTAAACGGGCTGTGGAATCGGGGCCGGTGATGATTTCGTCTCCGGGGGCGAGTAGCCGATCGCCCACAACCGCTGGCCGCCCTTTAAAGCTGACTGTACCGCGAATTTCTTCTATTTCGAGCGATCGTCCAGTCGCTGTTCCCTGAGCCTTTATCGTCTCTGCTGGGGATAAATTCGCCGCCACTATTGCCGGATTTTTGGGAGATTTTGAGTCGGTTGGCAGTGCTGGCGGTCGAGCGAGTGAGACAATTTTAGTAGGGTTCGAGGGCTGTTTGGGGAATGGAGAGAGCGGACTGGCGATCGTCCCACGAAAGGGCGACAGACTCGCCAGCACAGCCAAGGACAAACTTAGGATCGGAATTTTGGTCGATCGCCCACACGTAAAAATTTTCTTCATAATTTCAGTTTTGTGATCTTGAAGTTCCTTGACTTCCTTTCCTCTATTAGACTCCTTAAATCCGGCAATCGTTCCATTTTTTATGCCGTAACACAGCCGCAAAAATAAACTTTATCAGCCTGAAAGTTTAGCATTAAAAATTCTTTTTTTGGTCAGATTTTAGTAAACTGTTACAACATGGCATTTTACTAAAATCTGAGCTTCGGGAAATTTTGCCAACCCGACTAAAAGTCTTTTGCAGCATGAAATTTCGCCGCTGTCAACATCAGAGAGGCCAGATTTATATATAGCAAACATAAAATTAATTACTGCTTTTGAAGGCCTTTTGGCTTCTGCCTGAAGGATGACTAATTTGGGATAAATCCTGTAGTTGTGGAAATTAATAAAAAGATGCTTTTTGCGAAGCGATAAAAAATAATTATCTAAGTGGTGAACAGCCTCTGCCAGTGGAGCTTGCCGCTGTCGAACATTATGAAGCAAACCCAAGCGAATCAGGGTAGACGATCGACAAACTCCGACTAGAATACCGTTTTTTAGGGAAAGTTGGTGGAAATTTCGATGGAAAATCATAGGGAGCGATCGGCTGCTGGTGTTGCTGTTCCGAAGTAGACGGCAAACTGTAAAATGGACGGTTGTATATAGGTTATATAGAGCAGGAGAACAATTTCAGTGGCAATAGAAGTAGGTCAGAGAGTGAAGGTGCGCCGTCTCAGAGATCGGATACCTGCAAATATGGTGGGCAAGATAAAGGAGAATCCAGTAGGCACTGTTGACGGATTCAGAATGGTTGACGGTAGCGGAGTAGGCGTGGTTGTCAAGTTTGACGGTTTTGCGACTTGGTTCTTTGAAGATGAGCTAGAACCCGTTTAACAGAAGGCAGTTGTCAGTGGGCAGTGGGCAGTGGGCAGTGGGCAGTGGGCAGTGGGCAGTGGGCAGTGGGCAGTGGGCAGAAAAGCAGTCGTTATTTGTTATTAGTTAGTTGCCACCAATTACTAATGACAACCGTCAACTGACAACTGACAACCGTCAACTGACAACTGACAACTGACAACTGCCCCCCTCCCCCACTCTCGCTGAAGCTTGCGCTTAAATGTTAAAGAGTAAGCTTTGGCAGTGAGAACAGAAAATGGCTTTGATTTTGACATTTTTGGGCAAAGGCGGCACTGGCCGCAGTACGATCGCGATCGCAACAGCTAAAAAATACGCGGCTCAAGGCAAGCGAGTTCTGCTGCTCGGCCAAGATCCGGGCCCTGCATTGGGTATTCTGCTAGGGGTTCCCCTGACTCTCAGCCCCCAGGAAATCGCCCCCAACCTCAAAGCAGTTCAGGTGCAAAGTGCGCCGCTGCTAGAACGCAGGTGGGACGAAGTTAAACAACTAGAAGCTCAATATGTCCGCACTCCGTTTTTCAAGCAGATTTACGGTCAAGAATTAGGGGTGTTACCGGGAATGGACAGCGCGCTGGCGTTGAACGAACTTCGGGAATACGAGGATAGCAAACAATACGATGTAATTGTTTATGACGGCAATGGCGGCATGGATACGCTGCGGATGCTGGGAATGCCGGAAATTCTGAGTTGGTACATCCGCAGGTTCCGTCAAGCTTTGGTAGATTCGGATTTGGGTAAAGCTTTGTCGCCTTTTATTCAACCGGTTGTCAGTACCGTGTTGACGGTGGATTTGTCGGGAGACAATGCTTTTCAATCTACGAAGCAAGTCGATAATCTTTTGGATAAGGGTAAGGAAGCGCTGGCAGATCCGAACCGCACGGCAGCTTTTTTGGTGACGACTGGGGATGCAAGTGCGATCGCCACTGCTCGCTATCTTTGGGGAAGTTCTCAACAAGTTGGCTTGACTGTGGGCGGTGTCATTGTTAATCAAGCACCGGTTACAGAAGCTATTACTGCCGAGTTTGATCCTTTGACGGCTGTTTCGGTTCCGGCGCACAGTGACAATAATTGGCAGTCGCTAATTGATGCTTTGCCAGATTTTTCTGAGGCCGCAAAAGCTCCTAAACCCATTAACATAAACATTGCACAGCGTCAAGTTAGTTTGTTTTTGCCTGGGTTTGACAAGAAAGAAATTAAATTGATTCAATCCGGGCCGGAAGTGACGATCGAAGCGGGCGATCAGCGGCGCAATATTTTGCTGCCTCCAGCGCTGACTGGGAAATCTGTTACTGGTGCTAAGTTCCTGAATGGTTACTTGATTATTTCTTTTTAGGGTAAGGAAGAAGGCACTCTAAGAGATTTTGACACGGATACACGGATGAATTATCGAGTTCTCTAATATCATGTCTCGTTGATTCGCGATCGTATAATTTGCGCTGTGGTTGGGGCGGGTTTCACCAACCATAATCGCCTGAAACAAACAATCTCAAAAACCCGCCCTCTCTCTCCCCACGGTAAATCGAAATATACTAGGACTTACGCATTGACAAAATAACCAAACAGTGTATTGATAAATAATTGTCGTCTCCTTTCTAAGTATGGAAC
>NZ_JAUBPT010000293.1:0-4125 GCF_036700905.1 Microcoleus sp. S13_C3
TCGCTTTAAATTCAGTTCCAATTCTAGTTGTTAACATTTCTTTACTTACCTTTGTTTTTTTATACCGACCTACTTAGAGCATTCTTGACTTGTTCCGTTAGCTGGTACGGCCATCGTAATTCTTCCGAATACTTTGCCGAAATACTCCAACCAAATTCGGAACATATACCAAGATGCGTCGTTAATCGATTTTGCTAAAGAGTGATTCTTCACCATATTTTTGATCCTCAAGTCTTCGTAGGCTACACAGTCGTTAGACTGGATGACGCATCTTGCTAACTTCACGGCAAAATCTTTACGCTGTCTACTTATCTTGAGGTGGCGTTTCCCTAGAATCGCTCTAGCTTTTTTTCTGTTTTGTGAACCCTTGACTCGCTTTGAGACTCGTCTTTGGGATTTTTTCAACCTGCGTTCTCCCTTGCGGAGGAAACGCGGGTTCTCAATTGCAACCCCATTTGAGTCTGTGTAGAACTCTTTAATTCCTACGTCTAACCCGATGGCGTTACCTGTGACTTCAGTCTTTTCAGAACGGTTAACTTGAATGCAAAACTGGACATAATATCCGTCTGCCCGTCTCACCAAACGTACTCGCTTAATTTGACTGCGCTGATAGAAATGTAAGTCGCGTGTTCCTTTTAATTTGAGCTTCCCGATTCCTTGCTTGTCGGTAAAAGTGATGGATTTTCGGTCGTCTGCCAAGCGCCATCCCGTAGTCTTGTACTCGACGGATCGGTTGTCTTTCTGGAATTGCGGGAATCCTTTTTTTCCTGGGACTTTCTTTTTACAGTTGTCGTAGAATCGGGAGATCGCCGACCACGCTCTTTCTGAGCTAGATTGTCGAGCCATGCTATTCAAGTCATCGCAAAACGTCCATTCCTTAGCTAAAACAGCGCTATACTTGTTCAATGCGTATTTATCGACATTTTCGTTTTCCATCCAAAACCGCAATGCTTTGTTTCGGATGAACTGCACCGTTCTAATTGCTTCGTTTACAGCGTCAAATTGCTGCTTTTTACCGTATGCTTTGAACTCGAAAACTAACATGACTTCGACCCGATCACGATAGTCTTATGCTAGCAGCATTGGCTTAACCTTACTCTGATGGTTCACAAAGATTTACATAGCTTTACTCTACAGCGCAATCCTGAAATCTAAGAAAATAGACAGGGAGGCTAAAGCCTCCTTGCCCCTTTCATCCCCGGACTAAAGTCGCGGGGTTTTCAGGATATTATTTATAATTAGCAGGAGCATTCCTAAACTGCTAAGATTTTTGAATTAATGGGAGTTGAGGAAGCCCATCATCCGGGTTCAAACCGGTAAAGCAGCAAGCCAAACAACCGACCGCGCAATCCGGTTCGGCAAGTGCGGAGGCTGGAAAAACAGCGGCTTTTGACCAAACTCAGACAGAACTGATGCCCCAAAGTGTGTCTGCGGAGGTTAGGCTAGTGAAGAGACGAAAAGAATAGTTACGATCGAGACTTGAATTAGTCTACCTTGTAATTTATTGCTCAGTTGTCAAGCCCAACAGTTTTGCATTCTCGCGATGAGCGAGACTCTTGGCACTTCCCACAAGTGGGGAACTCGACCGTCAAAGAACTTGGGTTTGATGGTAAAGCCCTTAGTAATATGTCAACACCTTATCGATAACTCGCCGGAACAATCTTGCAAGAAAACCCATGTCTAGTATGCAAAGCCAATTCACGGTTCACTTCTGGGGCGTTAGAGGTAGCATAGCGTCTCCCGGGGCAGAAACAGTACGTTACGGGGGCAACACGCCCTGTGTAGAAATGCGAGTGGGTGACAGTCGCCTAATTTTCGATGGTGGTACTGGATTGCGGGTTTTGGGACAAACTCTCCTGTCCCAGATGCCCGTAAAAGCTCATATGTTTTTTACTCACTCTCACTGGGATCACATTCAAGGATTCCCATTTTTTGTCCCAGCTTTTATTCCTGGGAACTGCTTTCACATCTATGGGGCTATTGCTCCTAATAAGGCTACTATCCAGCAGCGCCTCCACGACCAGATGCTGCACCCCAATTTTCCGGTACCCCTGCAAATTATGGGGGCAGACCTGAAATTTAACGATATAGAAGTGGGCAAACCGCTGGAAATCGGAGAGATTAAGGTGGAAACTGCTTTGCTCAACCATCCGGGGGAAGCTATAGGCTACCGCGTAAACTGGCGGGGGTATTCGGCTGCTTACGTGACTGATACTGAACATTTTCCCGATCGTTTAGACGAAAATGTGCTGTATTTAGCTCAGGATGCTGATGTGCTGATCTACGACGCTACTTATACCGATGAGGAGTATTATGCCCCGAAGAGCAGCAAGGTCGGCTGGGGACATTCGACTTGGCAGGAAGCGGTGAAGGTGGCAAAGGCTGCTAATGTCAAAAAGTTGGTGATTTTTCACCACGACCCGCTGCACAATGACGAGTTTTTAGACAAGGTGGGAGAAGAAGTGGCTCAAAGGTTCCCGAATAGTTTGATGGCGCGGGAAGGTTTGTCGTTACAATTGCTGCCTCCTGATAACGATTTGTCTGAAGCGTCGGTGCAAGCGCCTCAAGTGTCTGTCTGATGGATTTGAGATTGCCAGATGGTTCTGAAATCTTGAGGTCGGAAATCTCAAATTTAAGTTAGGGCTGACCTCAAAGACGGATACAAGCCCCCGGCTTAAGTCGTGGAAAACCAAAAAGTTTAGACCAAAGTTCAACCTTCCAGATTTATCTGTGGAGTCAAATCTAAAATCTAAAATCTAAAATCTAAAATCTAAAATCGACTGGCGATCGCAATCTGGCTAAGTATGTCAAAATTTTAAGCGTGTGGTTAACTTCTTCTTCTACCGCTGCTCTGACTCCAACTTCTGTTGCCTTGGGAAACTTTGATGGTTTGCACCTAGGGCATCGACAAGTCGTGCAGCCAATTTTAAATCGATCGCCTAGGTCAAATTCTGCGACGGTGATTGCGTCGGGGCAAAACTTGCGCTCCAACGCTGGCAGAGATGAAAATTTGGAAAGCAAACCTCCGGCGACCTGCTACAACGACTCAGCAGCACCGCCCGATCGAGCCGACAGCAGCCATAATTTCGATGGTTTGATAGGCCCTAGGGCAGAGGGCAACAGCCTCTCTGGGATCGATTCTGATGGGGTCGATCGGCTTTACGGCACTGTGGTGACATTCGATCCGCACCCGCAAGAATTTTTTACGGGTCAACCGAAAAAACTGCTGACGCCTCTGGCAGAAAAGGTAGAATTGCTCGCAGCAATGGGCGTCGAGCAACTTGTGCTGCTGCCGTTCGATCGAGAACTTGCGGCTTTGACTGCTTCTGAGTTTGTCGAGGAAATTTTGGTGCGACAACTAAAAGCGAGTCGAATTAGTGTGGGGGTTGATTTTCGGTTTGGACGGGGACGCGCTGGAACGGCTGTGGATTTGCAGTCGATCGCCTCTGGTTACGGTATTGATGTTGCTCTTGTACCGCTGCATAATTGCGGTGAGGGCGATCGGATCAGTAGTTCTGCCATCCGCGAAGGTCTGGCATCCGGCGACATCACAAGAGCGAATCAGTTGCTGGGGCGACCTTACAGTTTAGTCGGAACTGTGGTTGGCGGACAGCGGCTGGGCAGGACGATCGGATTTCCTACTGCTAATATCGAACTGCCGCCGGAAAAATTTTTGCCACGTTTTGGCGTGTATGCGGTGCGAGTCTCGCTGAAGCATGGATGGGAAAAGATGAAAGAGGAAAGTTCTTCCTATCAGCAGGAAAATCCCAAATCTCTAATTCCCGGCACAGCATCAAATTTATCTTTTGTCAATGGGGTGATGAATGTTGGCTGCCGCCCGACGGTAGACGGCCTGCAACCCACTGTGGAAGTTCACCTGTTAGATTGGTCTGGGGATTTGTACGGTCAAACCTTGAGTGCGAGTTTGGTAGAGTTTTTGCGACCCGAACAAAAATTCGCTTCTCTGGAAGCTCTCAAAAGTCAAATTCAGGCAGATTGTGATATTGCTAGAAGCCTATTATAGCCTAGGGCATAGGCATAGGGCATAGGCATAGGGCATAGGGCATAGGGCATAGGGCATAGGGCATAGGGCATAGGGCATAGGGCATAGGGCATAGGGCATAG
>NZ_JAUBPT010000294.1:0-4023 GCF_036700905.1 Microcoleus sp. S13_C3
TTTTTGAGCAACAGCTTGCCTGAGATTCAAAGGTGGCTACTTTTAGCTGCGCTCATTTTTTAGTCTAAACTACAGTTTAAAGGCTTGCGTACAAATATGAGGACGTAATTTCTCGGCTGATTTTTCTAACCAGCTAGGCTCATTTGGGTCTTTTGCATCTAGATCGTTGTCTAATTCTCCTGACTTAATTGCTAAGGTTTCGGCTGCATATTCTAAATCGCCTTCACACTCTTCAAGTACATCAAGAGCTATTAGAGCATCGGGATATTCTTGTAATTGGGAGCGATACTGTTCAATTTCTGCTTGGGTAACGGTAGTCATTGGGATAATGGCGATCGATTAAATGAGTAATTCTTATTTTGCCATAATTTTTGTACTTCTTTTGTGTAGAAACCTGGCGGTTGAAAATGCAGCTACACAAACAAAGAAACTTCATCCCTTCTTTATTGCCATTATAGTTAGTTGCTTAGGCGGTGGAGTCTTGGGAGGAGTTGCTTGGCTGATTGATCGTAAAGTGTTAAAACCATCATCCGCGCAGACAAGTTTACCTAGTTCCGAAAATCAACATCGCTCTATTGATGTGTAACCTCCCTCTGCTTTCGGGTTAATTGCATTCAACCCATCGCCCGAATCAATATCTAGTCGATCTAAAGTTCTCGCATCTAGTTTCAACAAAGGCATGATTTGGTCGTATTTCTGCCATTTACCTCTAGGAAAACCCCCAACAGCAAAATCAAAAAATCCATGTTCCATAGAGAATATGCCACCGCGTTCATACATTAGGATTAGCGGTTCGTAGGGTTCAGGTAGAGTAAATTCACTGACTTTTGGTGAATTTTTCGCGCTATCCCAATGAAGGAACCACTCGCAGGTTTTCTCAATAATACCCGCCACATAAAACGGTGTCTCTGTGAAATGAGTCTTAAGCACTTTAACCTTAGTTTCATCGGCATCTAGAGAATCAATATGAGCAGCCACATCAAAAAACGGCCATTCATCCGTACAATCTAAAGCCTTGGCCCACAGTGCGGCACGTCTCAAGTATTCTCGCAAAAGGGCAATGTGAGAGTTAACGCGACTATCGTCAGGCTCCCATTTAATTGCTAAAATTCGCTCTAGTGCAGTATCGGTAATTGTTTTCGCAGTCATATTCTTTCTCTAATAGCTTCAAGCAACTCATCAAGATTCGAGAGGTTGTCCGCAAGCATCAGTCCTTCCGCTGACTTACCTATTATGTTAACCCAGTGGGAAAATGGATTGGGCTTGCTGGTATGAGGAGCTATATCGTGTGCTCCGAAATTCTCCGGGGTTGGCCAGTTGCCAAAACCATACATGGGATGCTCTATCCAAGCTTTAGGCGATCGATAAGGAAGTCCATCAGCCATTAGTGCTTGCTCTATATACTCATGGGCTATCAACCGTTTAAACTTGCTAATTTCTCTCGGTTGTAGCTCACCATTTTTTGCACTTATCCATAAATCAGCAATCTCACCATCGGGTGTAAAATTACCTCGGACATGACTAATAGTATTTGTCTCATCATTGGGAATGTCAAGCTCGTGTTCCTTGATAAATATGTGCTCTTTTACTTGGCGGATAATTTGTTCAGAAATCTCTAGATAATTAGCTATTGTATACACATCATCCGTCATGGCGATAATTTCTGCATATTGACGGATTTCTTTCTGATTAGCCTCCCCAAAATATTGTGGCACTATCCAACACCATTCTCATTATTATTCTTTGACAACATCCATTAACTCTTCAATCAAAACATCGAGGGTGCGAGCTATCTTTTGAATGGATGTGATATCAACCGTTGCTAGTCCTTCCGATCGAGCATAGTGCCTGACTGTGCTGTACGGAACCTCCGATCGATCGGCAACATCCTTTAGCGTCCATCCTTTTTCGTCAGCCAACTCTCGGATTCGGAACCTAACTAACCCCATTCTACTTGACAAACGATAACTATCTATGTTTTTAATTCAAACACAATTGTCGATCGACAGTTAAACAGTATTTTGTATAGTGCGGATCTGTCACAAGTTCGTGAAGCGAAGCTATCCCGTAGGGAATCGCACTTAAAGATATCTGATGAATCCGCACCCTACCGTACTCACCCACAAATCCAAGAAACCGGGTTTTTCAGCAAATCTTCGCCTGTAACCAAATATTCTCGCAAAAACCCGGTTTCTGGCTACCCACCCATCAAAAATAAAACAACTGCCGACAGCCAAAACCGTCAACAGTTGTTTTACATATTCAATGCGGATGGCGAGACTCGAACTCGCAAGGACATATTGCCACACGCACCTCAAGCGTGCGCGTATACCAATTCCGCCACATCCGCTCTTTCTGGCAATCTCCGGGATTTTTGCGTTACCAGTTAAAGATTTACAGGTTGAGGTTCCTGACATTTAACTTGTGACTTGCCCTTTGACACCGCCGATTTACAATCATAGCACCACTACCAGCAAAATGTAAAATAAATTTTTGTGAACAATTTCTGGAAAACGATTATCCAGAACATACCGAAAGGCATTATTGTACAGAATATTGAGTGAATTAAGCAGCGAAGATGGGGTTCTCGAAAATTTTAATCGCTAATCGGGGAGAAATAGCTCTCCGCATATTGCGGACCTGCGAGGAAATGGGGATTGCCACGGTCGCCGTTCACTCCACCGTAGACAAGCACGCCCTGCACGTCCAGTTGGCAGACGAAGCCGTTTGCATCGGCCCCCCCACCAGCAGCAAAAGCTATTTAAACATCCCCAACATCATCGCGGCCGCCCTGACACGCAACGCCGCAGCCATTCACCCCGGTTACGGCTTCCTCGCCGAAAACGCCCGATTTGCCGAAATCTGCGCCGACCATCAAATTACCTTCATCGGCCCGTCTCCGGCAGCCATGCGGGCGATGGGCGACAAATCCACCGCCAAAGAAACTATGCAGCGGGTGAAAGTGCCCACAGTTCCCGGTAGCGAGGGATTGCTGGCCGACGATCGCGAAGCTTTGTCGATCGCCCGCGACATCGGCTATCCTGTGATGATCAAAGCCACAGCCGGCGGTGGAGGCCGCGGGATGAGGCTAGTGAGAGAAGCATCCGAACTCCCCAAACTATTCTCAGCAGCCCAAGGCGAAGCCGATGCAGCCTTCGGCAACCCCGGACTTTACCTCGAAAAATTCATCGAAAAACCCCGGCACATCGAAATCCAAATCCTCGCCGACAACTACGGTAACGTCATCCACCTCGGCGAGAGAGATTGTTCGATTCAGCGCCGACACCAAAAACTCCTCGAAGAAGCCCCCAGCCCCGCCCTCAGCCAGAAACTGCGAGATCAAATGGGTCACGCTGCCATTGCCGCCGCCAAATCCATCAACTACACGGGTGCGGGTACTGTCGAATTTCTGCTTGACAAATCGGGCAAGTTCTACTTTATGGAAATGAACACCCGCATCCAAGTAGAACATCCCGTCACCGAGATGATTACAGGCCTCGACTTGATAGCCGAACAAATCCGCATCGCCCAAGGAGAAAAACTGCAAATCAAGCAAAACCAAGTAGTTCTCAACGGCCACGCCATTGAGTGCCGCATCAATGCCGAAGATCCCGATCGCAACTTCCGACCCCACCCCGGCATAATCAGCGGTTATTTGCCTCCCGGTGGCCCCGGCGTGCGGATGGACTCTCACGTCTACACCGATTACGAAATACCCGCTTACTACGATTCTTTAATCGGTAAAGTAATTGTATGGGGGCGCGATCGACCGACAGCCATCCGCAGGATGAAACGGGCATTGCGGGAATGCGCCATCACCGGCGTCCCCACCACCCTGGGCTTTCACCAAAAAATCCTCGATTCCCCCGAGTTTCTCAGCGGCGAAGTTTACACAAATTTCGTCGAACAGTTCTTGAACCAAAATAGTCATTAGTCATTAGTCAGTAGTCAGTTGGCAGTTGGCAGTTGGCAGTTGGCAGTTGGCAGTTGGCAGTTGGCAGTTGGCAGTTGGCAGTTGGCAGT
>NZ_JAUBPT010000016.1:0-59967 GCF_036700905.1 Microcoleus sp. S13_C3
TCAAAGTAAAAGTGAAAGGGGAGGGGCTTAGCGCCTCCCATGTCATGCAATAAATGACTATACTTTTACCAGCTATTTCCTTAAGGCTCGTGACAGTTTACGATCGAGAATATGTCCATTTATTAATTTGGATGAGTTTTTCGTGACTGCCAATATTCCAGATTATGCTCCTCAACTGCAACGCCTGATGGAACAGGCGGGGCTTTCGAGCGATCGAGAACTCAGCCAAAAAGCGGGAGTTTCCGAGATCCAGCTAAGTCGCCTGCGTCGTGGCTTAGCCCTGCAAACCAGAGCCGACATCCTGCTCAAAATTAGTCAAGCTTTGCAAATTTCCTTAACCGAACTGCTCGCAACCTTGGCGCCAAACTATGTAGAGTTAGAAAAGGCACCACCGAGTGCCCTAGAACAAGAATATCAGCGCCTGCAAGCTTCGATCGAACAGCAACGAGAATCTTTGATGCAGGAATTCCAGCTATCTAGCGTCCAAATTTTAGAATCTTGGATGTTGCAGTGGCCGACTGCTGCGAGCAAAGCTCAGGAAAATCACAACTTGCGGGCTCAGAAACTACTGCCCTTGCTGCGGCCCGTCGAGCAGTTATTAGAGCATTGGGGAGTGGAGTCGATCGCCCCAGTCGGAGCCCAGATTCCCTACAACCCCCAACACCACCAGCTCATGGAAGGAACAGCCGAGCCAGGAGAACCCGTCAAGGTCCGCTACACAGGCTACAGACAAGGCGACAAACTGCTCTACCGCGCCAAAGTTAGCCGAGTTTGAGTGAACAAACCTGACGGTCAACTGAGTACAGTTAGACCGCAGGCTTCTTTTTCCTTTTTTTTCTCATGCTTTTTATAGTGAGGTAGTTCCACCCCCACTTGCTAATATAGTATCAGAGTATTTCCCGAGCATCTTGGGGTATAAAAGAATAATTGTCGGTTTCGGTACCTACACCCGACGAGCCTTTCATCACGCGGGCGTAATTCCCAACGGGGTACGGGGCACAGCGCTCAGATTAATCCCCTCTAAATATACGCCCGGGACTTCCCGGCTGGTAGTTAATACCAGAAGGCCTTCGGCAGAACAAAGATTGTCTCTCTCTCAACATTCACTCCCGGCGAAGCGCGGCGACTCTGATCGGCGTTACGATCCGCGACGAGCACCATCTTTTGCACTCAAAACTATTCTCCCGCTCTCAGGCTCTGGCGCTTTCCCCTCTCTTATATCGTTTCCGGTTGCATCGGAATCATAAAATCGAGTCAACAGTTAATACTCAACCATTGAGTTTTTCCACCCCTCCTTCAACAGTCAACAGTCAACAATCACGGACGATGCCAGCGGAATTGATATTATTTGGATCGGAGTCCATCTCGCAGCTATACTAGCCTAGTCTGGCTAGAAATTCTGACATTCCCACCGCAAAATATGAGTCCTGTAGTTAAAATTATTCAGCCCTCTGGCATTTTAGACGGCACCAAGGCAAGTCAATTCCGCCAAGAGATTAGCGACCTAGTGGAAGCGGGAGCTGATGTGGTATTGATAGACTTCACTGATGTGACATTTATGGATAGTTCTGGTTTGGGCGCTTTAGTCTTGGCGCTCAAAACAGTCCGGGCCGCTGGGAGTCAATTAGTTGTCTGTTCTATCAACGAGCAAATCCGCATCTTATTTGAACTCACCAGTATGGATCGAGTTTTCGAGATATTTCAGACCCGCGATGCTTTTAATAGCAAAATTCCTTCAACTAACTAAATCTTGGGGCTGCTGCCTTCTTGCTATTTGGTCGCAGATGGAATGCAAGAAGTCAGCTAGCCAAAGTTTACCTTGAGTAAAGACCAATCATCATCAAAAACTGCTTTAGCGTTCAACTTTTGAATGTAGTTCAAAACCAGCTCTAACTGGTCGGCACTTGCACCGTTGTAAGCTGCTAACAAATCTACGAAAGGGTCAAGCCCCCAGATATTGCCGTCAGGTTGGTGGATCTCGTATACCCCGTCGCTAAAGATGTAGAGAGTGCTCAAATCCTCGACATCGCAGCAATTATCGACATAGGGGGCGTCGGGGAACATTCCGACCGGCATTCCGGGGGTTTTTAATCGCTGGATTTTAGCGGTGCTCGCAGGGGACTGGGAAATTAACACTGCCGGTGGATGGCCGGCGCTGGCATAAACTAGCTGGCGAGAAATACGGTTGTAAACGCCGTACCAGATGGTGAAATACTTGTCGTTTTGGTAGCTCATCTGGAAGGTGGTGTTGAGGGCCCGCAAAACGTCGCTGGGTTTGTAGTAGTCTATGTTGGGGAGCGTGCGCGATCGCAGCAAATTCAGCACCGCCACCGAAGGCAGGGCCGCCCGCAAACCGTGACCGGCTACGTCGAGCAAGTAAATCGCCAAATAATCGGCATCTAGCCAGTTGTAGTCGAAGCAATCTCCCCCCAACTGCCGGGAGGGAATGAATTTTGCCTCGATGCTGAAAGGTTCCGTCATCGGATCTGGCAGCAGCGATTGCACGTACTCGGCGGCCTCGGCTAATTCTGCTTCCAGACTTTGCTTGGCTATTTTCAAATCTCGGCTGAGTTGGTGCAGCCTCAATCCCGCGCGTACTCTCGCCTGTAATTCGTTGAGTTCGATCGGCTTCGAGATAAAATCGTCGGCACCGGCGTCGAGGCCTTTGACTCGATCGGCGATCGAACCCAAAGAAGTCAACAAAAAGAATTGTGTAGTTGACAGATCCGGATCTGCCTTAACTCGACGGCAGACATCGATGCCCGTCAAGCGCGGCATGATCCAATCGCAAATTATCAGGGCCGGACGCAATTTTTGCGCCTGGGCTACACCGTCTTCGCCATTGCTTGCTACTGTTACTTCGTAACCCTGTTTTTTCAGGGTTCTTCTCAGCAGTTCTTGAACAGCCGTATCATCGTCTATAACCAGAATTTGAAACATGGGCACTTAGGTACTACAAGTTTTTCAAGGTCTGGGGGTCATTTAAAATATATCCTGTCAGCGCCCTTGTCTGAGATTGAGTATAGTTGATTGACATCGCTTTCGAGGTAATTGCTTTTGAGGGCGGGTCGTTGAGTTCAATTTACGTTAAAACTTGATGGAAATTTGGCGCGATCGAACTTCACTCAGTTTATACTCAGAATATAAATTTTTATAGACTTTTATTTCCCACAGGCGCTGGTTGACAGGGATGTGGTATTTATGGTATAGTGGCTAACCGATTAGTGGATTAGACATCGATCCACGGCCCACCAAAGCTAGTATCCTCAAACTACCATTCAATTTTGCCCCCGTTATACTTGGTCTCGTTGTATTTTGTCTCATCGTATTTTTTATGGTTGTATTTTGCCCACGGGCCGATGAAGAACTTCTGTGGTGAGCGTGATTGAATTAAAGGGTTCCCAAAAGTTGCCGATGCTAAAAAAAGCGGATCTTCAAGTCAATACAGGTCTGAATGGATTAAGCTGGGTTTTGTCGTGGTTTGCACAATTGTACGACTCGCGAATTCCTACAAGTGTGTGGATACGGTGTCAGTTGGCTTTGGCTGAGGGCTTTACGAATGCGGTGCGTCACGCCCACAAGGGCAAACCAGCGGATTTGCCTGTTGACATTCAGGTGGCCGTGTTCGCTGAATCTTTAGAGATTAAAATTTGGGACTCGGGCGATCCGTTTGATTTAGAGAAAAAAATCCAGGATATTTCGGAAAAAGTCGATGTTCACTCTCCGGGCGGGCGGGGCCTAAAATTGATCAAAGACATCGCAGACAGTATTAGTTACGAGAGAATGGCTGATGGACGGAACTGTTTGTCGATCGTCAAAAATTATTCGCCCTGTATCGACGATCGAAAATAACACTAATATTTGTAGCGGGTAAGGGTTGAGGGTAGCCCCTCAACTCTTCCCTAATAACCCTGCGTGACTGTTAAGCTGCTACGCAGCTTACGATCTTTTGATTTGACTGCACCGCCCTAGATAGTGGCAATTCCCATAGCATCGGTATTTACCCCATTAACTTGTTGCCAAAGTGTGCTATGGATTCCTTCTTGTTGAATCAAATCTGTATGGCTAGCCTGATACCACAATACTGCCATTTTCCAGCACAAACATCTTATCTGCACGCAAGGCATGAGCCATACGGTGGGTGATCATAATTACTGTGCGTTGTTTAGAAATGCGATCGATTGTAGCAAAAATACCCGCTTCCGTTACCAGGTCAAGGGCGGATGTCGCTTCGTCTAAAATCAAAATAGCCGGATTTCTGACTAATGCTCTAGCAAGGGCGATTCTTTGGCGTTAGTAGTAAGGTGCGTAGTACGCACCCTACAAATAGAGTCTGTGCGTAAGTCCTAAAAGGCTGTTTAAACCTTTTCTTTCTCATACCGGGCTAGAAGAGTCCATTCATAGATATCTGGATCGTCATGGCCTATATCCTGTTTAAAGGCTGGAGCTAAGATATCAGAGTCCAAGAAATAAGTTTCTAAACTGAGTCGTTTTAATCCCGCTTCTTTAAAAATGCGATTCAAACGCAAGGGACTGTAATAAATCTGTGGATCATGCCAATCAACGCCCCAAACTGTATTGTGAGGTAAATCGATGAAACCCTCTGTTAAACAGTGAGCGTGATTTTTACTTAAATAGGCAATTTCTAAGAAACAATAGATTGTTGGGAAAAAACCATAGAGCTTCCCTCCTGGCTTGAGAACCTTACCAAACTCTCGTATCATCTTGCGATTGGCTTCATCCTCACTGGAAACCACTGCATTCACAAGTAGAACATAATCGAATCTATTCTGCCAATCAGGTCTTTGTTCAGTTATGCGAGTGGAATCTACTTCCTCAAACACAATTTGCTGATTGTTGAGTCGGGAATCCCCATTTGCGTTTTTCCAATTTTCCTGAGCTTTTTTAATAGCTGTTTTGGAAAAATCAGTACAGTAGACTTGTCCAATTTGAGGGCAAAATTCTAATAAGGTCTTCTGAAGATAAATTTCCGAGCCACAACCGGGAATCAGAACTTTAATGTCAGGTAAATTGGGAATATCAAAGCCAGAACATTGATTAGGACGTACCAGTGCTTTGCAGATTTCAGGGTCTTGAGTCATGCTGAAAGCATTGTTGGCATAATCTTCGTGGTTTTCATCCCACTTAGCTTTCTCTTCCTCAAGGGATTTTGAGGCAAGGCTCTGAGAGGAAGGAATTACCCATTTAGAATCATTGGTAGTTGTCATAAAATTAAGCTCCAAGAGTCAGTAGTTGAAATCTGTTATTAGGAATGGGCTTGTAAAGTTAAGTTGGTATTTGCTGGATGACTTTGTTGCCAAAGGGTGGCATAGAGTCCTTTTTGTTCCAACAAGTCTGCATGGCGACCTGATGCAACAAGCTGTCCGTTTTCCAGCACAAAAATCGTATCCGCACGCAAAGCCTGACCGATCCGGTGGGTGATCGTAATAACTGTGCGTTCCTTGGCGATATGCTCAATGGTGGCGAGAATACCCGCTTCTGTTGCCGGATCTAGGGCTGAGGTGGCTTCATCAAGAATCAGAATCGCCGGATCTCTGACGAGCGCTCTAGCGAGGGCAATTCTTTGTCGCTGTCCTCCCGATAACTGTCCGCCTCTGTCGCCTATGGGGGTATCGTAACCTTGGGGCAAAGTCAGAATAAAATCGTGAATTTCTGCGGCTTTGGCGGCAGCTTCTACTTGCTCGTTACTGGCTTCCAGATCACCCATGCGGATATTTTCTCGCACAGTTGTGTTAAACAGAATCACCTCTTGCGAAACCAGTCCGAGTTGTGAGCGGAGAGAGCGGACTTGAGCGTGACGTAAATCTACCCCATCAAACAAAATACACCCCTTATCTGGGTCATAAAATCGCGCCAGCAAATTGACAATCGTGCTTTTCCCCGCACCACTTGGCCCAACAAATACGATAAATTCCTTTGGACGGATAGTTAGGGATAGATTTTTAATTCCTTCTCTCTCAGAAGAGTAGCTAAAAGTAACCTCTTTAAAATCAATAGCGCGGGAAAAGTGGGGTAAAACCACAGATCTTTCACAGTCTTGTACTTGTGGAACTTCAGTCAAAATATCATTAATCCGTCGCATCGCTGCTACTGCTTCTATGAGGTAAGGCAGCATAAAAGTAAAGCTGAAAATACTGTTATGTAAGCCGATTAATAAAACTTGATAGGAGACTAAGGTTCCAACTGAAATAAAATTCCGGTACACCATCGTCGCCCCGACACCTAAAATAATAATCTGGACGAATACGAAAGTGACAACCGGGATTTTTTGGACTAAGTAGGATAGAAATGTTGCCCCGACATAAACCCGTTTAAAATCCTTTAAATAGGTGTTAAACTCCTGGTTCATCTGCTTTTCTAAGCCAAAGATTTTGATAACAGATTGAGACAGGATATTTTCTTCGATGACACTAGCAATCTGTCCTTCTTTTTGCCGCAAGTCATAGCCTTTTTCAGTAGCGATACCAGCAATTTTTATTGGGGCAATTGTACAGACGGTTAAACCGATAAAACTGAGTACGGCTAACTGCCAGTTAAGGGAAAAGAGGAAAATAGCAGAAAACAGAATGTTGCTCAGGTCTATAATCAGCACGGATAGCCCCATCGTGACTACACCATTTTCGACCTTGGCTACATCTGCTAACAAACAATTGACTATATCCCCCGCCGAACGTCTGCCAAAGAAATCCATTGATAGGGTTTGGAGATGCTCGAAGAGAGAATAGCGGATTTTATTGATAATTAAAACGCCTAAACGCGCTCCTAAAAAGTTTCCTAGCAAACCGACACAGGCATAGAGAATTCCGCCAAAAGCCAGCAGACCAAGAATTAAAACAAGAAGGCGATAATTTTGGGGAATGATGGCCGCATCGATAATAAACTTTAGACTTCCCCTCATTAGGGTATCAAATGCTGCATCAAGAACCAGGCAAATAATGATCGCACCAGCTAACTTTTTATGGCCAGCAATATATTTATTGACAGCTTTTAAAAACCAAGTAATATGCATTGATAATATTTGATTGAAGCGAACGGGAAACCCATTTTTTAGATAGGATAGCTCTGCGGTTAGAGCTATGAATCGAAATTAGACTTCATCAGCTAAATACTATCTAGTAAATGCTGATGAAGTCTTTGAGTTATATTGAATTAGATATTAACGAGGACCACCGCGCATGATTTTCACTCCTTTTTTTGTTGGTGTTTACTTTTTGTTGACCGAACATTTACCACTTTTAACGCGGTACGTGTCCGGCTTGGATTGGTACTTTCATAGTTGTTTTTCCTTTGGTTATTGATTGTTGATTTTCGGAATATGAACGGTTGAGGGGCGATCAGCTTTCAGGTATTGATTTCCAACGATAATTTGTGAATAAGACGTTCCAAGTTATAGCCTTTCTCAGAAAGATGAGGTACGACTGGGCATAGGGCATGGGGCATGGGGCATAGGGCATAGGGTTCCGTGGGCATACCTCACTTTTTTGAGAACCGCTATATCTGTAAACCAAGATATTAAGTTATCTATGGCCCAGGATAGTTATAAATAGCTGTTGCGGATTGATTGGACAAATACACATTTGGTTCTGAATATGACGCATTTAAGACCTGTCCAATGGCGAATGGCCAATTTCCGAAAAGATCATAGTTAAGCTTATGATATGAAATTCTTATAATCTGGCCATCCACCTGAACCTGACCTTGACCGGGGAGGTTGATCTGCCCATTGTTGGTTGTTAACGTCATCGGATCTAGTTGCTGGTTATTAACTGTATACATATTGATTGGAACTGCTTGCTCATCTATTAATAAGACGTTTCCCGAACCCAAATTGTGAACTCTTCAACTGCATAACTTTCCGAAACTCGCCGAACCCGATAAAACCAACCCAAAAATGGGCCCCTCTTCCTCTTCAGGGGAAGCAGAAACGAGTCAATATCACACCAGTCTTCTCTTGTCAAGGAATAGCACAATATAATTTTCACTACTATTCCGGCTAGGTGTAAAGTTACAAGTCCCTTGACATTAAACCTAGAACCGTTCACCTGACAGACGAACAGTTCTATCAGTTATGTCAAAATAACCGCGAGTTACAGTTTGAACGAACTGTCGGAAAATTAATTATTATGTCTCTCGTTGGCGCGAAACCGAATTAATTGCCGCTTGGATTCAGCGCGAACGCTGGGAAGCACTCACGCCCGAACAACGCCATAAAATTTCCCCCATCGCACCCGATTTGGCGATCGAATTAAGGTCAGCAACAGATGATTTAGAAATGCTGCGTTCCAAAATGCGGGAATATATGGGCGCAGGAGTGCAATTGGGATGGTTGATTAACCCCCAACAGCAACAAGTAGAAATTTATCGCGCACGACAAGACGTGGAAGTGCGAAATCTCCCCACAGAATTATCAGGTGAAAATATATTGTCTGGGTTTAGCTTGAGTCTATCCCCCTCATAAACCGGGTTTCTTTCGGGGTAAAGGCTAAGATTTTATCGATCAAAACTAGAGAAACCCGGTTTCTCATTTCCCCAGAAACCGACTTCCTTTCAGCATTAAAACTAACATTTATGCGCTTAAAGCTAAAGAAACGTGGTTTCTCGCCTTTGATCCTTTCCTCTAGTTCCAGCTTTTCTCTATGCGCTACAGACAGCGCCGCCGACTGAGGTTCCCCATCAGCAACAATCTCTATTTTCTCTAACTTCTCATCAGATTGAGCATCCACCAAAACAGGCTCAATCTGCGTAACAGACAAAGCCGCCTCTGGTAATTCTACACCAGCAATAATTTGTACTTCTTCTAACTCCCCAGATAAGATTATCTCGCCCGCAACCGGTTCTTTTTGAGCAGTCTTCTTCGACTTCCGTGGTTTTGCAGACTGAGGAGAAACCCTGGACTTAGGATTAGACAAATCAGAGTCAGTCCCATCTTCAGAGAAATTTTCATTGAACCGCTGACGCAAAATTGCCCGCGCCTGGGAAATGCGCTTGCGGACGTTATCGTAGGATATATTAAGCTGTTCTGCAATATTTTGATAAGATAGCCCTGATTCAAAATTGAGAATAAAAGTCTCGCGCAATCTATCTGGCAACTCATCTATTGTGCCACGAAAAAATAATTCGAGTTCGCGCTGCTATGCAGCGCGAACTGGTGTTTCTTCTTGGCTAATTAATTCGGTTTCGTTTCCTATAGCAATGGTGTCTAAACTGTCAACTCCTAGTGCACCCCTGTTGCGCTCTCGATGGATATCGGCGCACAGGTTATAAGTCAGTTTAGTTAACCAAGCCTTAAAGTTTTTGATATCATCGGTACAATCTCTTACTTTCTCCCAAGCTTTCAGCATCGCCCGACTGAGGGCATCTTCAGCATCGGTTGGGTTGCCCATCCACTTGCGACAGCAACGGTAAAGGTAATCTTGATTATCCTGCCATAATTTCCAAAAAGCTGAATCTATATCTTGAGTGCCTGAGCAAGGGATGGATGCAGAACTACAACTTAACATCTCTGGAGCCTGAAACTCTAGGTGGACAAACAACTTGCGATTAATTTAGGCGGTAATTTACCTAGCCTCGGATGTACCTAAGCTAATCCGCATTTAAATTGCATAGTAAAATAAATTTTTCCTCTTGTGGGGAGTAGGGGTTGGGCAGGAGAGCCCGCCCTCAACATACAAATTAAATGCACAACAGCTTATCACTATGTTGACTCACGACTCAGGCTAAAGTAAAGTCGGAAAAGTCGGATCTTTCAAGTCGGAAAAGTCGGAAAAGTAGGATCATCGCCGCTATGAGTGAATAGCTCAGACATCCCTATAACAATTTAAGAGCACCCGCTAGCTCAAACGCCACTGTATTAATACTGAATTCAGGCTGATATATAGGCTAAGGGGAGCGTCTGTTTTATATGCTGTCCATCATCCCAACCCCGCTCAGGAGTTGGCTTTCTGCGACGTTATACCATTTCTCTAAAATCGTGCAACACTCTTCGACCCCCCTAGCCCCCCCGCTGCATTGCGGGGGGAACAAGAATACTGTTGCATTCTTTTTTAAAATTAGTATTAGTTGTCACTTTATGCTATGTGTTTGAATCACCAGCCCCCAGATTTATCCGTGGGAGCACTTCCACAATTTCAAATCTCAAATCTCAAACGCGGGACGTAGGATTAAGCCACAGCAGAATTGTCCGTTTTAATTGATTTAATTCTCGATACACTTCTTGTTTGACCCACTGCCCGATCGCATCGAAGGGCGTAAAAATTTGACCCACAGGCCAGCTAACATCTTGACCCAAGGGCGTTTGATGGTTGCCCGCTAGAGTCTGAACTGTAATCATGTCGGGAAATCGTGCTTTTAGCAGTTTGGTCAACAGCAGGGTTTGGTCGATGTTGTCGCCGTTAAATTTGACTAAAAGATTGCGCCGGATTTGATAGCTATCTTGGACGAGGCGATTAGTCTCTTGCGGGGACGGGGTAAACTCAACGTTAAAGACGGGGGAAATTTGCTCTACGATCGGGATTGCTTCGGATGCCGCATAATTGTTGAAAGAAATCAGAATATTGCCTGCCCTTTCTACGTCAAACACAGAACCGATCAGCAAGTGCAGTTTGCATCCCATGCTGTGTCCCATACCGTAAATGGGGAGATAGGAAGATTTGAGCAATTTAGTGGCCCGCAGGCGATCCAGGGCATTTTCAAATTTGTTGAGGACATCGCGGGCGATCGCAATATGATCCAAAGTATTGACAAACGGCGTGGCGACTACAACATACCCTTGGTTCCCCAAAGCTTCTAACAGCCAGCGATAGGTGAGTTGGGGTGCTGTCGCCACAAATGCACCGCCGAGAAAATGCACGATCGCGATCGGTCTTGAAGGAATTAATACCCAGTTACCAGAAATTTCTTGCCAGTCCATAAATTCAATCTAATTCCACATAAAAAGGCGATCGTCCTCTGAAGGTAAAAGGCAGAATGTTTTATAAATTTTTGCTTTTATTTTCTGCATCAAAAAGGGGTTTGCTACCCATTTTTTAATTCCAAAAACTTTCCTTTTTACTTATACATTATTTATTCTAACTGTTGTGGGGGCAAATAGCACGGCTGGCGATCGCTGCTATTTTCGCCCTGTATAGGGTTGAAGCTGGCGGCCGAATAACTCAAGGCTGACATCCGATCGCGTCCAGGCTTTCAAAGATTTGTATATGGTGTCCTATCGCACGGCTGCAAGCCGCTGTAGCTGGTATCGCGGGTAATTGACCCTACAGGATATTAACAGTCAAATACGGCTCAGAACCTCCAATATCGCGTATTAATCAGCCCCTGGGCGATCAACTTTGATTCGGCTGTATTGGCAGCACCTAATTTCTTGACTAAATCCGCATACAGCAGTTCTCAATCTTGGTGAGGTATGCCCTATGCCCTATGCCCTATGCCCTATGCCCTATGCCCTATGTCCTATGCCCTATGTCCTATGCCCTATGTCCTATGCCCTATGTCCTATGCCCTATGTCCTATGCCCTATGCCCTATGCCCTATGCCCTATGCCCTATGGCCGCTTATCCAGAGTGCACCTCATGTTACTCAGAAAGGCTATACAACTATAACATTTTTTAGGACAGCCGCCCGATTTCAGACGATCGCTGAGGGTTTGATTCTGCCGAAGGACCAATATCTTCTGCGGTTTGATGACTCAACTTTTCGTGAGTCTTCATCCATTTCCACTTGTTCACAGTAGCTTGAGGATTGAGCACTGTGGTAGCGATGCCGTAAACAATAGTAGGCAAAACCTCCCGATTTAACCAGCTTTGTCCCAGCTTTCTCATGTAGTGCAGTGCCAAAACTTCTCGGAATTTGTTTAGCCTTTTCAAAAGTGGCAAATTCTTAAAACATAACTGTTCGTACTCGTTGAGCGATAACTCTTTTTCTCCCCGCAAGCGCCGCTGTTGGTTTTCCTTGACACAATCAGAAGCTATGCGCTTCTTCAGCCAGTGCTTATCTGTGAGGGAGTTGCCTCTAATTCGATAATTTCCCAAAGGTTCTCTGGCCGCTAGCAAGCCATACTTTTGAGCAAGTTTGGTAAATAATTCTGTATCTTCTCCTACCTCCCAATCTTCGGGAAACCCGCCTTCTTGGAGTAGAATAGAGCGATCGACTACAACAGAAGACGGGAAAACCCAAGGACATTCGCCTGTCTCCTTAATCGCCTGCATTTCTGCTTTAGTGGTAGGATAGGTGGGAATGTAACTCAACTTCTTACCGCGCTTGTCTAAATACCGCAAAGCGTGAGCCACAGCTTTGACTTCGGGATTGTCGGCGAGCATCTTCAAACAAACTTCTAGCTTGTTGGGTTCCCAGGTATCGTCGCTGTCGAGAAACGCTACATACTCGCCCGTTGCCCGATATATCATTAAATTTCTCGCCTTAGAAACCCCGTAATTTTGGGGATTCTGGAAGTATTGAATTCTCGAATCTTGCTCGACCAGCTTAGCAGCAACTTTGTCAGTAGCGTCAGTAGAGCAGTCATCAACAATTAAAATTTCTAGATTCTTGTGGGTGCCATTGAGTACGGAGGCAACTGTCTCGGCCAGAGTGTCGGCAGCATTGAATGCAGGAATGATTACGCTGACTTTTTGGCTGTTCATAACTTGCATTAAGGTGTGGTTTGGTAGTTGTTCGCCGAAGTATATAGCAATCCTAAATGATTTGTGTAATTCTTGTAGGGGCTCTCCCCACGCCCGGTTGCCCCGATGCAGGCTGGGTAGGCATTCTTGGCACTACCCCTACATATTTTTACAACTGATGCGAGGATTGCTATAGTCTCGAAGCCGACACTCTGACTCATTTACGTGCAAGTACCTGTAGTCAGGAAACGGGCCTAGATACTGCCAATATAACAGGTTTACGGACATCAGTGCGAGTTACCATAAGGAGGGGACAGCCGTTAGCAGGCGGAGTGCAGACTATTATTTGGCGGGCAATTTTTCTGACACGAAGGCCACGGGTGCGAGGGATTGAGAGTTTTTACGGGGGACTGGAGTTGTCCTAAATTCGATCGCATCTTTTTGCTTTAATAGGACTTACCCAGAAAAACCAGGTCTCAGCCCAAATTATTGGTGGGAGAACTATAGAGCTACTAAAAAACCTGGTTTCTGACTCAGAGGGATTCCGGTTAATCGGTGAGCATAAAATTGTTTGTCATGGGCCAGAGGCGGGCGACTGAGGACTTTGATTCCTCACTACAAACCTCATTATAATTATTAATCAAACTTGAGAGCCTGATTGGGTAAATCTTGTTGTATTGATTAACTAACCAGTCGAACAACTGCCCAAAAACGGCTATGCTAAATCTGCTATATGTTGCATTACCATAGCCATCACCTAAAATACCGATGGTTATTGCTGTTGCTTAATCAGGCTAGGAAAAAAAAATAAAGGGAAAATTACGAAGCTTTGTGAATACTGTTTATATGATTTGCATCTTTAACTTCTTCTACCGTAAATCAGCAACGGCGTTTTTGTCGGTTCATCAGCTTTTTGGAAATGTGTATAGCCTTTCTCAGAAAGATGAGGTACTCATGGGCATAGGGCATAGGGCATAGGGCATAGGGCATAGGGCCGAAAAGCATACCTCACTTTTTTGAGAACCGCTATACTTTCTCCACAAAAATGCTTGTTCAAACTTGTTTAATTATGAATTGACCATAAGCTGTCCCTGATTTTTCTCTTCCTCTTGTACCGCGATCGCCTCCCAGGGTCAAAGCGTTTTTCCGTCTACCATAACAGGTAATTTATCTGCGATTGAACTTAGTATTGCTAGGTCTTAGGGAAGACCATCATAAAATTATACTGTAAAAAATCCTCGCCTCACCCGTAAAAAATGTTGCCAAATTTCTTGAGTAAAGTGCGAATTTATACTTGTTGCCTAACAGTCTTGGTGTTGGGTGGCTGCCAGCAGCAGCTACAGCCAAACTTGCAGCAACAGCGCAGCAAACAGGGGATGGCAGTTTCAGCTCACCCTCTGGCGAGCGCTGCGGGGCTGGCCGTGCTGCAACAGGGCGGTAATGCAGTGGATGCGGCGGCTGCTACGGCTTTGGCGATTTCGGTGGTGGAGCCTTTTTCGGCGGGTATCGGTGGCGGGGGTTTTTTGCTGCTGCGGCGGACCGAGACGGGGACTGTGCAAGCGCTGGATTTCCGGGAACGATCTCCGAAACGGGCGGCGCGGGATATGTACCTCGACAAGCAAGGCAAGGTGCGCCCAAGGGCAAGTCTGGACGGGCATTTGGCGGCGGGTATTCCGGGCACTGTTGCTGGACTTTATACGGTGCACCGCGAGTATGGTAAGTTGCCTTGGGCACAGGTGGTGGCGCCGGCGATCGCCCTGGCTGAAAAAGGCTTTCCGGTAAGTTCGCGGTTTACCAAGGCTACCGGGCGACGACAGGATGTGCTCAAAAAAAACCGGGCGGCGCGAGATGTTTTTACTCGTGGTGGCATTTTATACCAACCTGGTGAGCTTTTGGTGCAGCGGGATTTGGCGCGGACTTTGCGGCAGATTGCACAAAACCCGCAGAGTTTTTATACCGGGGACATTGCGCGGGCGATCGCGGGCGATATGGCTAAAAACGGCGGCATTATCACTCTCGAAGATTTGAAAAACTATACGCCGATTTGGCGAAATCCGGTTTGCGGCAACTTTCGCACCTACGAAATTTGCGCGATGTCGCCTCCTTCTTCCGGCGGCGTTCATTTGTTGCAAATCTTAAATATTCTGGGAGATACGGATCTCAAGAGGTTGGGGAGGCAAAGTCCAGATACTTTGCACTTGCTGGCGGAGAGTATGAGGATTGCGTATGCTGACAGGGCCGAGTATTTGGGCGACCCGGATTTTGTGAGTGTACCGGTCAAAGCTCTCACTAGCACCAATTATGCCAAATTGAGACGATCGCAAATCCAAATGTCAAAAGCCAGACCCTCCAGCGAGGTAAAAGCTGTTGACGCTGAAACTTTGAGCCGCTTTGTGTGGGAGTCTCCTGAAACTACCCATCTCACGGTAGTTGACAAAGAGCGCAATGTGGTATCTTTGACTTTTACGGTGAATGGCGGTTTTGGGGCTGGAGTAGTGGCGGCGGGTACGGGAATTTTGCTCAACAACGAGATGGATGATTTTGCAGCGGCGCCGGGAGTGCCGAATTTGTTTGGTTTGGTGGGCTCCGAGGCAAATTCGATCGCCCCAGGGAAAACTCCTTTATCCAGCATGACGCCGGTCATCGTGACAGAAAATGGCAAATTTCTCCTCGCTGCGGGAGCTCCCGGAGGCAGCACCATTATTACCACGGTGTTGCAAATTGTACTGAACGTATTGGTTTATGACATGAATGTCGGCGATGCTGTGTCTGCACCTCGCGTACACCACCAGTGGCAGCCCGATCGCCTGAGGGTGGAACGGGGAGGTTTTGAGGCTGCGACGCTTTCGGAGTTGCGACGGCGGGGGCACCAGATTGTCGAAGGTGACGGCTGGGGCAATGCCAATGCGATCGTCCTAACTGCCGACGGTTGGTTGGAAGGGGCTGCCGATCGGCGCGGGGAAGGAGAAGCAAGGGGGTTTTAGTCAACAGTCAGTCGATTAGAGATTTTAGATTTTAGACTTCGGCCAGCGGTCGAGTGGCGCGAGGGTCGAAGGATTGTAGATTTACTCCACAGATGAATCTGGGATGTTGAACTAGGGTCAAAAATTTTGATCTCTCTACGACAGGAATCGGGGGCTTGTATCGTTTTTTTGGGGGAGGTCATTAGTCATTAGTCATTAGTCATTAGTCATTAGTCATTAGCTATTAGTCATTAGCTATTAGTCATTTTGGAGATGACAACGGTATCAAAACCCGGTTTCTTTTGTCTCCAGTGCGTAAGTCCTGAAATTATTAGTCTCTGTAGGTGTATTTTTGCCTCCGTATTTTTGCGCTGAGGTTTATAGGCTGACTAATTGCCAAGAACTACCAAAAAAGTTAACCACAAAAAGCGTAGATACACTTATGTGTAAAGTTATTGTAAAGGCACTAGACATTAATAGTTATATCATGTAAAAATTAAGTTGTGCATAAGATCAGGTTTGTATCTTCCAGGAAAAATTTATGATAATTACTCACAAAATTGCTGCCTTAACAGCTACATTAACTACTGCTCTGAGTTTGTTGGCAGCGCCAGCAATGGCATTTTCGGTAGGGGCAACTAATAACACCGAGACTTTAAAAAATAATTTATTGGGGGCTAAAACAGCCGGGTTGAGTAATTTCTCTGTTTCAATTAGGGGTAATTCGGCTGCTTTTGGTACTTTCACTAATGACCCCTTCGGTTTGAGATCAGGTGTTGTTCTGAGCACTGGTAAAGTCACCGATATACCGGGTAAGAATCGGAAAGATAACTTCACGACCAAAAACAGCGATTTAAGCACGGACTTTGGGGCTGAAGGCGAAGAGGGGGATTTGACTCAGCTAAACCTCAGCTTTTTTGCTAATAGCACGGTTCAAAAGTTGTCCTTTCAATATGTATTTGCTTCTGAGGAGTTTCCTGAGTTCGGCGCTTATGAAGAATATAATGACGATTTTGAACTGCTGCTGAACGGCACTAATTTGGCAAAATTGAGAGACGGAAAAACAGTTACGATTAATAATCTTGTTCCAGATCCATATAATCGCTCTACATATCACCCAGACTATATTGACAACCCAAGTTTTACAGGTATTGCTGCTAACATCGTTAAGCTCGACGGTTTTACTAAAGTTTTAGGTTTTGAGGGTTTGCTCAAGCAAAATCAGACGAATGTTCTCAGCATCCGCATTAAAGATGTGGGCGATGGCAAGTTAGATTCTGCTGTATTTATTAAAGGCGGTTCTGTGGAGACGGTTCAAGCTGAGCCGGTTCCCGAACCGATGACTGTGGGGGGTTTGATGGCGGGAGGCGCTATGCTGGCTGCTGGACGAAAGTTACGCAATGGCCGTGGCGGAAGTAATTAATAACGGATGTTGAAGGAAGTTCGGCAACGGATTCTGTAACGGATGTAACGGATGTCCGGAAGAAGGAAGTTCGGCAACGGATTCTGTAACGGATGTAACGGATGTAACGGATGTAACGGATGTAACGGATGTCGGGAATAAGGCAGAAGGAAAAAACAGAACAGGAACCTTTTTGGCGGTTGCTGTAATATGAATCTCGATTAGCCGTGTGGGAGACAGAAAGGGGGTTTGATGAAGGAAAAGACCTCGTTGCAGTTGTTGAACCGGGTAAAAAAACTCGGTTTGTGCGATCGCGATCGCGTAATATCATATCAAGTAATTCAACCATTATGGGTACGCAGCGCGGAATGCAAGTCCTCATACAATTCTGACGACGAAGGCCCTCACTACGAACCAATTTTATTGCGGTTGTTCTAGCGGAAAGAATATAAGTTTTCATCCCAAATTCGCAAAGGGCGGATTTTTTTGTGTTTGGAGTTGCAGCAAATATTGCGGGTAAAACCCGCGTCTACAACCACTGACTAAAAACTAAATAATTTAGCTATGAACAGTACCGTCTGGTAAGATTGTACCTGTTAATGTAGTCCGGGTAAGTTTGACCATAACTCGATCGCCGTAACCGATTTTCGCTCCTGTTAAGTCAGCACCGCTCAAGTCAGCACCGCTCAAATCGGCTCCGATTAAGTTGGTTTCTCTCAAGTTGGCATTGATCAAACAAGCTCCTAACAAATTGGCCCTGAACAAGTTTGCTTGGTGCAAATTAGCGCCTGTGAGATTGACGTTGTGTAGAAAAGCATCACTTAAGTCGGCTTCACTCAGGTTTGCATTGCTCAAGTTTCTCCCTGAAAAATCCTTTTCTTTTAAGGAAGCTCCTTTGAAGTTGGAACCGCTCAAATCGGGAGCTTGGGGGCCAGCTTGGCGGTAAGACTGAGATGGCTGCGGCGGCGATTGGTAGCGGGAGGCCTCTGAATAGGGCCCTGCAGGGTTTCCCCCATAGTTTCCCGCATAATTTCCAGGATATTTTCCTGAAGAGGGTTCAGAAGAGTACCGGGGTTCTTTTGGGTTGGCCGATGGTGGCTGGGTGTTTGGATACTGAGTATTTCTGTACTGATTGTTTTGGTACTGAGTGTTTTGGTACGGAGTATTGGGTTGCTGAGTATTGGGTTGCTGAGTGTTTTGGTACTGAGTATTGGGTTGCTGAGCGTTTTGGTACTGAGTGTTTTGATACTGAGTATTGGGTTGCTGGGTATTTTGTTGCTGGGTGTTTCTGTACTGAGTATTTTGTTGCTGGGTATTTTGTTGCTGGGTATTTTGTTGCTGGGTATTTTGTTGCTGAGCGTTTTGTTGCTGAGTATTTTGTTGCTGAGTGTTTCTGTACTGAGCGTTTTGTTGCTGAGTATTTTGTTGCTGAGTGTTTCTGTACTGGGTGTTTTGTTGCTGGGTGTTTTGCTGCTGGGTGTGTTTGTGCTGGGTGTTTTGTTGCTGGGTGTGTTTGTGCTGGGTGTTTTGTTGCTGGGTGTGTTTGTGCTGAGTATGTTTGTGCTGAACGTTCTGATTCTGACCTCTTGGTTGAATCGATCGCAATTGTTCGCGAGCTTGATTAATTTCCTTAATCTTTTCTTCAGCTTTCTGTAGTAGTCTGGGATTGTCTTTGGGGATGCGATCGGGGTGCCAAATGAACGCTAAATCCTTGTAGGCTTGGCTAATTTCTTCTCTGGAAGCTCCCGGCAACAGTCCCAGCACTTTATAGTATTGGTCGAGGTCGTTCATTGTACCACCTTTCGCTTTAAGAAATTAGGAATTAAAAATTAAGATCGGAGCAAAAGCCGTTCTCAAAGCTTGCTTGTCCGATCGTGCATTAGATGAACAATAACTCAGCTAAGCCGCTGCTGGCAAAAAGTCTCGAATTCGCTGCAAGTATGTTGCAGCATCCTCCAGCATCGGAAAGTGAGCCGTATTCGGAATTATAACAAATTCTACTTTTTTGCTGAGGGAGGCCGCTTGCTCTCCCATGACGGCGGGGATAATTTGGTCGAATTCTCCGGCAACAAGCAGTGTGGGAACACTCAGCCGCGCAAATTCTTGGGGCATTTCCTCGGCTGCTCTTTTGCTGACTGCCGTCACCATTGTACCTATAGCAGCTTGTTCGTCTGCCATTAAAAAATCCTTGAGAAACGCCAGACTGACCTCTGTGGGCAGGGAACGGCGCAAAAACCGGGCCATAAATAGCCGATCGGCAAAAGGGATCGATGCCAGCCAAGATGGTCTAAATTTTACCACATAGCCACCGAATTTGTGAAAAGTTGTAAAGGCTTTTTCATCGTATTCAAAAATCCCGCTGCAAGTGAGAATTGCTTTTTCTACTTTTTCAGGGTAAAGGTTGAGAAATAAAGTAGCAATTGATGCACCTGTAGAGTGAGCATTGAGAAAGACGCGGCTTAAATTCAGAGATTCTAATAATTCCGCTAAGTCGTGGGCATAGGTTTCGAGTTCGTAGCTGGACTCAGGAGGCTCTTTCGGCAAGGGCGATCGACCAAAACCTCTCATATCGTAGAGCAAACAATCAAAATCATCAGCAATAGCCCGTGCCGTGCTTTCCCAGTAGCGCGCCGATCCCGCCCAGCCGTGCAGGAATACCATCACTGGTTTGCCACTGGGTTGGGTACTGTTATCTGCAGTTATCCACTCGTAATAATGTTCTACACCGCGAATTGAAATGAAAGACATGGTTAAGTAGTTTTGAGTTTTGAGTGATAATTTTAAATCATATAGGAAGGAGGGGCGATGGGAGCATCTCACCTTTGCGGCCAAGCTAGAAATTGGAGTTTTGAGGCAGGAGGCAGGAGGCAGGAGGCAGAAGGAAAGAGGAAGAAGGAAAGAGCTAGAAGAAGGAAGGAGCCACAAGAAGGAAGGAGCCAGAAGAAGTATTTTTACAAATATGAGATGCTCCCGGGGCGATCGCGTCTCATTTAGCAGAACTCGTATAATGTAAGCAGCAAAAGATTAAAAGGAAATTTAATATGAAAGAATTAAATAAATTAGAATTGGATGGAATTAACAACATGGGGGCAGTTAAGACTCAGGTAAAGCTGACCAACGCCATAGATGAAGCTCTAATTAGTCGGGGGTTGCTGGCGCCTCGGCTGTTGCGTGAGTGTGAAATAGAAGCTCTAGTAGATACAGGATCGGTTTATCTAGTAATTTCAGCAGAGATGGTACAGCAGCTAGGTTTACGAATTATAGGACAGCAGCTTGTTAAGTATGCTGATGGTCGTCAGGAAACCGTAGGAGTAACGGAGGCTATATTAATTGAAATTGAGGGGCGTAGGACTACCGAGGATGCTCTGGTGACAGGTGATGAGGTGTTGATTGGTCAGGTGGTTTTAGAGAAGTTAGATTTGCTTGTGGACTGTAGGAATCAGCGGTTAATCGGGAATCCCACTAATCCTAACTATCCTGTAACTTATATCAAGTTAACAGGCGGATGCTAAACAAATACCCAGATTCCCGACTTCTTAAAGAAGTCGGGAATCTCAAAAAAATCTGCGTCAACCTGCCTACATCTGCGGTAAAAAATCCCCAACATAGAAACCATCATAAATTTTAAGCTGCGGAGGCAGCCAGCCAAAATAAACCATCTACCAAAAGCGTGCTTAACACTGCTCCGCTGAAGGCGCGCCAGTGCAGTTGCGTGCCCCGCAAGCTCAGCAAACCAACTGTTAGCAGTACAGCGATTAAAACTAAAGCACAGCCTATGCCCCAAGGAGTTTCAATTTGACCGATCGCACTTTGAAAAATCGGCATTGCTAATTCCGGTTCCGCGTGCATCACTTGGCGCCAGTAGGGCATCAACCCTGTTAAATAAAAATATAAATCGGTAATGGCAGTACCCAAGAGCGAACCCAAGTAAAAATAGCCACCAACTTTTCCCCAAGATTTGCCCAAGCACCAAATAGCAAAGGGCAAGCCAATTGCTTCTATAGGTAGATGTAAAATTGGTTCCCATCTAAACCAGCCCCAATAGATAGAACCTGCGAGCCAACATCCGGCAAATCCTAATAATAAATCTCCCCAAAGTTGTGTTTTGGGGCGGAAAATTAGAATTAAACTCAGAACGAACCAGGGGATAGTTGACAGCAAACTGATGGTTGGATATAAGCGCACTAACGGTGCTTGCACAAAGACGGGAATTGAGACTAAAAATGCTGAGGCGCTAAATATTAACCACTGTTTGATGGTGTTTGTTGTGGCTGAAGTGAGAGAATTGTCGAGGCGGGCGATGGTGGCAATAGGTGCGATCGCTGAGGATACTAAATTTAGATTAAACAACTGATTGGACTCCGTATTGTTTCAATAGGTGGACTAAAAATTTTGCTGCGGTTGTGGGTGCGGCAGTCTCAATCCCGGCGGCGGTTTGGCTGAGATGCCAGCCTTTTGCCGTTTGGGGAGCTCGCCATAAATCCAAATGTTCGATCGCGGGATCTGCATAAAAGCTTTCTCCAGCGCCACCGAGAATTGCCGAACTCCAGTGCGTAAAGCGATCGTGGCTGATTCGGTGTATGGGAAAATTGCCCCCCAGGGGTACTCCCCAACCGTCTAAGGCAAAAAAAGCCCCGACTTTGCCGCCGAGTTGCTGCCACAGAAGAGCCGCCCCGATCGCCCCGGCTACTCCTGCCGAAAAGCTGACAAATACTAGACTTTCTCCTGCTAAGTCTTCACTGCACAAAAAGTGCAATATGTCAATAGCTGAAAAAGGCGGATATTTATGAGCGGGAAAAATCTTGACAGGCTCGACTATTTGCTGGTTTGGGCGATCGGCTACCAGTCCCCAAAGCCCCGAAAGTCCCGTCAGGAAACAGTCGGTTAGCTTTGGTTCGTGGAATCCGGGGCAAATTACCAGTCTCATAGTTCGTCAAGAAAGTTAATATAGTTCGCAACATAACTTTATCATATGCCTACTATATCATATACTACCCCTGGGGATAGGGTGTTAAACTTATAATAGAGTCAAGTTTGAAGAGTATCCCCCCAACTTAAATGCTGGGAACGCTCCAAACCCCATTAATCTGAGGCAAGGTCAGGGAGTCTTAAGAAAACATGAAACTTATCCCCCCCCCGCCCCATCTCCTGTCAAGCTTAGCAAAGGCTGATTCTAGTTTTAAGCGGTTCTGTATTTAGATTTAACTTTTGGGGCGGCGTCGAAGCTGACCCCACAAAAGCTTAAAGAAACAGGATTGTGAAAATTAGACGCCTGCCAGCTTAGCTGCCCTACGAATTTCGGGTCAGGGTCAATCGATTTTAGATTTGAGATTTTAGATTTTAGATTGACCCCACGGATAAATGCGGAGGTTTGAGGATTTTCGATTGGGGATTGATTCCACGGATAAATCACGTGGCGGGTACCACCTTTGAAATTCTTGGTCAAAAAACCTACTTAGGACTGATGCTCATCAATCCGGTTTCTAGGATAAATAAGAGGTTTGACCGGGAAGTATGGGCCAAGAAACCGGGAATCAGCCCCGCGCACAACCGTCGTGCGATCGCACACAATGAAAAATCTCCGATTCCCCCTTCATCCTGCCTGGATCTCTTAGAATAAATAAAATTGAGGAATACAAAGTGGTTGCTTCTCCAGAAAAAATCGAGTACAAAACATCTGCAGCACCCGCAAGTAACGATCGCGTTGCTGTATTGCTGATGGGTTATGGCGAAGTCGAAAGCTACGACGATTTTGCCAACTACAACGAACAAGCTTTAAATTTGCTTACGGCAAAGTTTGCGCCAGTACCGCTTTGGATTTATCCGCCCCTGGCGAAGATTTTAGCAATCTTTGACTTGCACGAGTGGAGTCACCAACACGGTCAATTCGTTTCGCCGCACAATGCAATTTTTGAACAGCAGCGCGCCGGGATTGAAAAGAATTTACAGGAGAAATGGGGCGATAAAGTAAAAGTGTTCAAAGCTTTTAACTTTTGCGCGCCGTTTTTGCCGGAACAAGTAATTCCGCAAATTAAAGCAGAAGGATTTGACAAAATTCTGATTTATCCGCTGTTGGTTGTTGATTCTGTTTTCACCAGCGGCATTGCAGTCGAACAGGTGAATAAAGCTTTAGCACAAACCTTTGATGGTAAGGAACATTGGGTAAAAGGACAGCGCTACATTCCTTCTTTTTACGATGAACCTGCTTACATCCAGCTAATGGCGGATTTGGTTGAAGAGGAAATTAAGAATGATTTAGCTGTAGCCCATTTGCCTTCTCAGATTGGGATTGTGCTGATGAATCACGGTTGTCCGCACAAGGCGAAGGGCTTTACTTCGGGAATTGTGGAAAGTCAAGCTTTGTACGATCGCGTGCGGGAACGTTTGATGCACCGCTATCCTTTGATTTCGGTGGGTTGGCTGAATCACGACACACCGCTGATTGAATGGACGCAGCCGGATGCGACATTGGCTGCGAAGAATTTGATTGATTTGGGTGCAACTGCGATCGTCTTTATGCCGATCGGATTTGCGACAGAAAATCACGAAACATTGTTAGATGTAGACCACATTATTGAGTCTTTGCAGAAACAGCGTCAAGGAGTTACTTACCGCAAAGTGCCTTGCGTTAACGACCATCCAGAGTTTCTGAAAATGGCGGCCGAGTGGGCAAATCCGCAGATTGAAGCGTTGTTGAGTGAGACTGCGGTTGCTGTTAATCCGAGTTTGGCTGCGGCGCACCGCGAGCACAGTCATTCTCATGAAGGGCACGGTCATTCTCATGGGGATCACGGGCATTCTCATGGTGATCACGGGCATTCTCATGGCGGGCACGGGCACAGTCATTAATTAATTGAGTCCTTGGGTGGGGGCGGGTTTATTATATTGTTGGTTTCCAACATAGATGGTTGGTAAAACCCGCCCCTACAGGCCTGTAGGGGCGGGTTTTACAGATAATATTTGAGGCTCACAAACAATCTAGATAAACCCGCCCCGGTTATACTAATTGAGTGCGTGAGTTCGATTAATTTAGATGAAAAGGTCGATCGTCCTTTGTTGTTTTTAGAGAAGGGGCGATCGACTTTTTTATCAAATTTTCTGTGCTTGTCAAACATCCGCTTAGTCGCTACACTGTAGATACTCTGTATATACTTTCTCTGAGAAAGGGTAAATTCCTCAGAGTGATATCACTAACTAGACGTTCAGGCTATGGTTGCGACGATCGCAAAATGGGGAAACAGTCTTGCTATTCGGATTCCACAAAATTTAGCTAAAGAGATTAACTTGGCTGAGGGTTCCGAAGTGAAGCTTGTCTTGATAGATGGCAAGCTGACAATCGAGCCTATCCTTCGTCGGCGGTATTCGCTTGATGAGCTGATAGAGGCAATGACGCCAGAGAATGTTCATACTGAGATTGATACTGGAATTGCTGTGGGGAAGGAAGTTTGGTGACACAATCAAATCCCTACATTCCGAGTCTAGGCGATATCGTTTATTTAGACTTTGACCCAACTAAGGGACACGAGCAAAAGGGACTTAGACCTGCTTTTGTGCTGTCGCCTCGTTCCTACAACGATAAAAGCTCCTTAGCTCTATTTATGCCGATTACCAAACAACAAAAAGGGTATCCTTTTGAAGTTATCCTACCCACTGGATTAAAAGTTCAGGGAGTAATTCTTGCAGAACAAATTAAGTGTTTAGACTGGAAAGCTCGCGGTATTCGATTTGTTGAGTCGGTATCTCAAGATGTAATTGAAGAGGTACAAGCTAAAATAGAGCCGTTGTTATTGTAAAAGCATGAAGTTCACGGGGCTGGATAAATCAGACGATCGCGCTTTTCCTGAAATCACCTATGTGCGCGGCGCTAGCGGCGAACTCGTTCCCGTTTTGCGTGGCACTCGCTTGCGGGTGCAAACAGTAGTCATTGCAGCCCAAAAATGGGGTTTTTCGCCCAACCAAATTGCCGCTGAGTATGACTTAAGTGAAGCTCAAGTGAACGATGTTATCGCTTTTTATGCAGCCCATTTTCAGGAAATAGACGCATCTATTGCTGCTGAGCGAATTATCGAAGCTGCCAATATGTAAACCGCTATTGCATCCCGATATCGATTATGACCATCAAAGAACAACTTCTCCAAACCATTGAAACACTGCCTGATGACTTGCTAGCACAAACGCTGCAATTCGTCCAAACCCTTCAACATCCCATTCACAAAACTCCAGGAATTTGTGGTGGTGCAGCGCGAATTCGCCATACCCGCATTCCCGTCTGGACGATTATCGCCTACCAACAACAGGGCGCAAATGAAGCCGAACTTCTCTATAATTATCCGGGACTCACCCTTCAGGATTTGCAAGGGGTTGCGAACTATTACGAACATAACCGAGAAGACATCAATCGCTGGCTTGCTGAAAATGAATAACTGCTGATGCTAAAGTTTTACTCAAATGAAAACTTCCCGATCCCAATGGTTGATTTACTGCTCTCTCTCAAAAGGCACAAGAAATATTTCGCTACTATTCGATTCATACTCACCAAATTGTCTGAATAGTGGTTAACGCTTGAATTTTTGCGTCGCGAGTAACTAACGGAAGACTCAAAGATAAAGCAGTAGCCGCAATAATCCTGTCTGGCATAAGTAGTAGTTCCTAATTAATTACACACTATTTCTACTGAAACCCTTGCCTAGCAAGGAGTCTTTATGTAATTAATTTTGTGTGGTTACTTATCAGGAACTGTTGCCCTGTCAATTTGTTGAATAGTTGCCGAGATATTGCGATCCAAAGGTGCTAGCAAAATCCCCACATTTGGATCGTCCGCAGCATTTAAAACTCGTGTCAGCACTTCGCCTGCCAAACGCCCTCGCTCAATCAAGTAAGCAATTTCTACAATTGAAATTGCGGAAAAGTAGATAAAATTTCCCTCGTTAACCGCTTGTTCTAATGCTATTAATGCTGCTGGCGACAATCTTGGTAGTTCAAAAATGTACCAAATTAGGGTATGGGTATCTGCTACGACTGAGGGCATCAAACAATCTCCCTGGGAAAATTTCCCCACATTTCTTGTCGGGCTTGGGCGATGTCTTCTTCCGTAATATCTACTTTTAAGTCAGCACACAAGCCTTTGACACTTTTTAGCGGTCGTTTGACAATACTTTTTTGTTGAAGAAACTCAGCAAAATCTAAAACTTCTTGCTGCCTCTCTGGTGGCAATTCCCGCCACTTATCTAAAACTGCTTGCTCTAAATTCATGGTTGATTTTCCTCCGCGATTTATCCCAAATAATCTTCACGTCTTTGATTAGCAAATATCCTTTTTTATCAAGATGATTATTGTAACACAAGTATCTTGATTTGTGTGGTGGCGGTTTTAACAGCCGACTCTTATCAGGAATTTTTAACTAACTTGACGCAAAATACCCTCAACTAACTTATCAATCTCCGCCTCCGTTGTAAAATAGTGAACACAAGCCCGCACACAATCAGGATTAAGAATTGTCCTTACCATACTCCCCTGCTTCTCTAACAAATCAACTAGCTGCTTGTGCGGCATCCCGTTAGTTAATCGAAACGAAACCAAACCAGCTTCCGGCGCCGATGTCCGCAAACATTCCACATCAGGAAGTACCGACAAACGTTCCCAGAGATACTTACTCAAACGGCAAATTTCTGCATACCTTTCCTCGATCGTACCCCATTCATGTTGCAGGGCGATCGCACTCCGCAAACCCGCATACAAAGGATAAGCAGAAGTCGCAATTTCATAGCGCTGCGATCCAGGCTTCCAGCCAAGAACTTTAGCATTAGCATCCGTCACAATTCCCCGCCAACCGATAAACACCGGATGCAAATCTGCCAAAGCTTCAGCGCTCACATAAAGTCCCCCCAAACCTTCCGGGCCACACCACCATTTGTGACCAGTAAAAGCATAAAAATCAACCCCAGATTCAATCAAATTCAAAGGCAAAACCCCCACAGATTGAGCCGCATCAACTAATACTTTGACTTTTGTTTGATGACATACTTTCACAATCTCAGCCAGAGGCAAAACTTGGCCAGTATTCCACAAAATGTGACTGATAACCAACAAGCGAGTATTTGGCCGCAAATTATCAGCAATCACCGCCACCGCATCGCCCTCATTCAAAGTAGCCGCCAACGGACAAATCGAAACCTCAATGTTGAAACGGCGCTGAAGTTCCATTACACTAGCTACAATGCCGTGGTGCTCGCAGTCAGAAAGCAGCAAATGGTCGCCCGCTTTCCAGTCAATGCCCCACAGCGCAATATTGCAGCCGACGGTGACATCTTCAGTCAGGGCGATGGTTTCAGGAGGTACCGTCAACTCAGATGCGATCGCACGTCGCGTCAGCATCGCCTCCTGAACCACCCAAGCCCCCACCTCCCCCGAAAACGGCCCCCCAAGCTGCACCCGTTTGTAAGCCTGATAAATCGCCTCTAAAGCAGGCTCAGGCAGCGGCCCTTGTCCGCCGTAGTTAAAATAAGCTTTATTGGCCAAAGCAGGGAATTGTTGCCGGTGATTGTCCTTTGTCATTTTTTTTGGGGAATTATTGATAGCGTTAATATTGAATAACTGATGGTGTGAACTTTCTATCCTTTGACTTTTGCCTCAAGCTAAATAATCAATCCGTGTATCCGTCTCAAAATCCGTGTCGTGCTTTCCTTCTAATTATTCTATGCCTTGCGAATACTAAATGTTAATAACTGACAAACTGCTACTTTCCTATCAGCGATGCCATCTCCGAGCATTTTTAGACACCTGCGGAGACTGGAAACAACTAGATCCCCCCAGCGACTTTCTGCTGAAACTGATGCGCGACAGCGCCGCATACCAGCAGCAAGCTTTGGAACACGAGACTTACCAACAACCATATTATCCTAGAGGGGATTGGGAAGCCGGCGCGGCCGCTACATTGAGTTTAATGCAGCAAGGGGTCGATCGCATTTACCGAGGAGTTCTGATCCAGGGCGAATTCGGCAAAACCAACGGCGCAACAACTTCTCTGGTAGGAATTGACAGTCAATATTTCCCAGAATTTGGCGAAATCCCCGAAACTCCCGTTCATCTTTCATCCTCCAATCTTCACTCTTCAAACATTACCCTGATCAGCCGCCCCCATTTATTAATCAAACAGCCGGGACAATCAAAATTGGGCGATTGGAGTTATATTACTGCGGATATTTGGCTTAGCAAGCGACCAAAACAAGAGTATCAAATTATCGCAGCTTTTCACGCCCATGTTTTAGCTTCGGTGCAGGAAACAATGCCAGAGACTGCGTGGCTGATGCTGCGAAAAAAAGGGTGGTGGCAGGTGAATCTCGACCAGCGAACTCCTCAGATGTTCGAGATTTTAGATGATTGCATTCAGATGATAGAAAATCGGGATAAACCAGAGGTGTTCATTTCTAGGCAAAAGTGCAATCTTTGCGGTTGGTATACTATCTGTCACGCCGAAGCCGAATCTATTAAACATCTTTCCTTATTGCCGGGAGTTACTGCCAGCCGCTATGCTAGGCTAAAAACTCTCGAAATTACTGATGTAGAAGCTCTCGCTAATGCTAGTTCCGAACTGCTAGCTGAGTATCCAGAATTCCCGGACAGAGTTGCTTTTGATGTGGTGCAGCAAGCTCGATCGCACTTGCTAAATCAACCGCTGTTGCGGGAAGAAGGAAGTTCGGCAACGGATTTTGTAACGGATGTAGCGGATGTAACGGATAGAAGTTCGGCAACGGATTTTGTAACGGATGTAGCGGATAGAATTTCGACAGCGAACACTGTACGGGATTTAACAAATTTAACGGATCTAGGTGTGAGGAAAGAAGGAATAAGGGAAGAGGCAGAAGTTAATGAATTTATAACCATACCTGAAGTTGCCGAGAAGAGTTTAGCAAAAGTTAATCTTGTTCTGGGAAAAACTACAGAAAATAAACCTGCGACATCTTCTATACCTGCGCCAATTCTCCGCAAGAAACCAATTCCCTATTCCCAATCTGTCTTTTTGCCGATCGCCCCAATCGAACTCTACTTTGACATTGAAGCGGAACCAGAGTTAAACTTAGATTACCTCCACGGAGTCTTAGTTGTTGACAGGTACAACAATACGGAAAAATTCCACGGTTTTTTGGCAGAATCAGCAGCAGAGGAAGGTGCAATCTGGCAGCAATTTTTAGAATTAATGTGGGCTTATCCTATAGCTCCGATTTTCCACTTTTGCGACTACGAAGTCAAGACTTTTAAGCGACTGGCTAAACTTTACAATACTCCCGCTTATTTGTGGAAACCTGTGCTGAAACGGTTTGTAGATATTCACAAACAAGTGACACAAAAAGCGATTATGCCGGTGGAAAGTTACGCACTCAAACCAATTGCCCGCTGGCTGGGTTTTGACTGGCGAGATGCTAAGGCTAATGGTGCTCAGTGCGTCTGCTGGTACGACGATTGGCTCAAAACTGGCGATCGATCGCTCTTGGAGGCGATCGTCCGGTACAATGAGGACGACTGTCGTGCTACATACATAGTTAAAGATTGGTTGACCAATTTTTTGCTGAATCATGAGGGGTGATTTTTAGATTTAATGAACCGCGAAGGCGCAAAGGGCGCGAAGGAAGAAAGGGAAGAGGAAGATAGGTAATAATGTATTTATTGGTAAAATGCGAAAGCTAGGAAAAGCAACTATATTTATTGTCTGTTTTTTGATGGCAGCAACAGTTGCTATTTGGGTAAACCAGTCAGCAAAATCTTTCGCCGTTACGAAAATAGATTTTATCGGCAGAGCAATATTTCCTACAGGTTCTCCGTTTCAGGGGACGGAAATTGGCGGACTTTCGAGCATTACTTATGATGCCGAAAAACAAGTTTATTATGCCATGTCGGATGACCGCAGCAGCAAGGCTCCGGCGCGATTCTATACTCTCAAAATCAACTTGCAATCTGGTAAACTGGAAAAAGAGAAAATTACTTTTACTGGTGTCACTACTTTATTAGATGAAAACGGCAAAGGTTTTCCTGAATTAAGTTTAGATCCGGAAGGGATAGCTTTTACTGGCAATAGCGTGTTTGTTTCTTCTGAGGGAGATGTCGATCGCCAAATAAATCCTTTTATCAAAGAGTTCTCCCTCGATGGTAAACTCCTGAAAACGCTGGCAATTCCTGAACTATTTTTGCCGGATGACAAGGGCACTAAAGGGATCCGCAACAATCTCGCTTTTGAAAGTTTAACTTTAACGCCCGATCGCAAATACCTATTCACCGCCACCGAAAACGCCTTGGTTCAAGATGGCGCCGTAGCTTCCCTGGAAACCGGGAGTCCGTGCCGGATTTTGCGCTACGATGCGGTGAGCGGCAATCCAGAAGCATCGTTTCTCTACATCACCGAACCCCTACCGGCTGGTGCGAATCCTGTGGGAAAATTAACTAGCAACGGTTTAGTGGATTTGTTGGCGATCGACGATAATCGGTTACTGAGTTTAGAGCGGGCTTTCTCCCTGGAAACCGGCACAACTATCAGAATTTTTGAGATTTCTCTGGAAAAGGGCGATCGTATTGAAGCACTCGAAAGCCTCAAAAGCCGTCTCAGCGAGGTTTCTCCCGCTCAAAAATGCCTCCTGCTGGATTTGGAAACGCTGAAAATTCCCCTAGACAACATTGAGGGGTTGACATTTGGCCCCGCCCTAGCGGATGCTAGCAGAGGTCTGATTTTGGTGAGCGACAACAACTTCAGTCCCCTGCAAGAGACTCAGATTTTGGGCTTCCAAATAAAAGTTCAAAAAACCTCTTGACAAAAGGTGAAGTTATAGGCATAATAGAAATTGTGCCTGAAAAAACGGCAAAACGAGGGACAGTAGTTCAATTGGTTAGAGCACCGCCCTGTCACGGCGGAAGTTGCGGGTTCGAGCCCCGTCTGTCCCGTTCTCTCGTAAATAGAAAGTTTAAACCTTTCATAAATCTCTTTCTAAATTGAGTTCGTTTGTAGTCAGGACTTCAGTCCTCCTGCGGATAAAAAAGGAGTAAAGTCCTGACTACGAATCTTATGCTATTTAGATAGCAGGACATGATTAAGGAGCGGGAAAATATGACCGTTACAACCATTAAGCCCTCACCGGAAAAAACTACACAACGGGTAGTATTATCTAATATCAGTTGGCAGACTTACGAAAGCTTATTAGCAGAAGCGGGAGACAAGAGATCCTCGCGATTTTCATACTCTCAAGGAGTCTTAGAAATTCTCATGCCATCCGACTTGCATGAAACTATTAACTGTTGGCTCAAACGGATTGTTACAGCTTTGACTGAGGAGTTGGACTTGAAGATTAAGGGATTTGGTTCGACGACTCTCAACCGTGAAGATTTAGAACAAGGTGCAGAACCAGATTCCTGTTTTTATATCCAAAATGTCGATCGCATTCTAGGGAGAAGGCTTGACATCTCAACTGCTCCTCCCCCAGACTTGGTAATTGAAGTTGATATTACCAGTCCTTCTTCTAATCGATTTGTAGTTTACACACAGCTAGAAATCCCTGAAGTTTGGCGGTATCGGGGACAAACTGTACAAATTTATCAATTGCAAAATCGGGAATATATTACCTGCGATCGCAGTCCGACATTTCCCATCCTTTCTGTAGCAATGCTCAATCAATTCTTGCAGATGGCAGAAACTCAAGATGACAATGCCATAATTCGGTCTTTGCGTCAATGGGCAAGCGAGCAGTTGCGATCGCCCGACAACGACCAATAATACTTAACTAAATTTAACTAATTTTAATGGAGGAATCTGCTAAATGTTAGAGACAAGCGTTGTTTTACAGGAAGTTGAACTTTTTTTTATGCAGCAAGGTAAGGTGTATGAAGCACTCCAAAACATTACTCAAAGTTTGTCGAGAGCAGGCATTGACTATGCAGTAATTGGTGGTATGGCTCTTGTGATTCACGGCTATATCAGAACTACTCAAGACGTAGATTTGTTACTGACACCACAAGGGCTAGATTCCTTTCGATCGATTTTGCTCGGTCGTGGATTTGTGCCTGCCTTTGCTGGTGCTACCAAAATGTTTAAGGATGTGAAAACAGGAGTATCTGTTGAGATTATCACAACCGGAGAGTTCCCTGGAGATGGGAAACCTAAATCAGTTAGTTTCCCTAACCCGGCAGCCGTAGCTGTTGAAAAAGACGGCATTAAAGTCGTTCGATTGGTTACACTGATTGAACTGAAGTTGTCATCAGGTTTGAGCGGTCGCGGTCGATTGAAAGATTTGGCGGATGTACAAGAATTGATTAAAGCTCTGAGTTTGCCTGCGGAATTAGCACAGGAACTCGATCGCTCTGTGCGAGAAGAATATTCCCGACTGTGGATCGATGTTCAGCCTGATGTTTGAAATTAATTGAATTTCTATTGATTGGACGATTGACTCCCAGCAGCGCTCAAAGGTGCGAGGAAATAAAGGGTCGGGCTATCTGATATGTCAGAACTAGGACGATGGGCACGAGGATCGGAATCGCCACTAGCAGTCCCCATTTGCCAAACCTAAGTTTTTGACCGTCCGATTTGAACAGGAAAATTACAGCGACAATTCCCATAAGTATCCAGAGACCACCGAAGCCCATGAAGACTGTATAGCCTGCATCTTGCATTTTTTTTGACCTTTAATAGTAGTCCATCTTTAATGTTAGTTGCAGTCTGTTTCTGCGGACATCTTCTGATAGGTCGATCGCACTTACCAAATATTACTCATTTTGAGTTGGGTTGGCATCGGCCCTGACTTTCGCACTCGATCCGCTGAGTTCGATCGCTCATAATAGTTGCTAAATCCGGCCTTCCCGTCAGCTTCAGCCGCCAGTGGGCCCAAATTCCGTACAGCCAATTGGCGATCGCCCCGATCGCTGGTAACTTAGTAACTGCATAAATCCATCCCATACCTAAAATCTCGTAGGTGCGGCGAAAAACCTCTACATTTTTAACTGTCGTACCGTCGGGTAATATCGCGTGAATCCGACCCATCGCCGTTTCGTAGTCGATTCCGCCGTGGGCCTCCGGGTTGTAGCCATCATCCGCGATATCCACAAACGACACTAAACCTCGCCCCGCATCGCGTTTTTTCAAGAAATTAACCTCCCGCACGCACAGAGGACATTCACCGTCGTACAGTAACTCAATCTGCCAAGCAGGCGCAACAGACTTGGGTGAGGGCGCAACAGATTCGGAAAACTCGGTTTTAGCAGCAGACATAGGGAAATATATTTTAATGTCGTCGATCGCACACAAACATTTTACAAGGATAAATAGTTATCAGGTGCGCCTTCGGTACTCCTAAAGCAGTTATTTGTGGTGTGAAAAATAGTCCCAAAGGTCAATCCAGTCTTGGCCACCCGCAAGCTATTATCATCAAGATGCCCTCTCCTGCCTTGCCGGAGACTTTACGCCCGATCGCTCGATCGTCGAATATCAAGCAATTCGAGGCAAAGTACCTGCCAAGCACAACTATTAAGTCGGCAACAAAATATAATAAAATTTGAAGTCTTAAACATCAGCTATTCGCCCAACCAGCAAATCGCCCAATCTAAAAGCAAAAATCTACATGAATGTCAGAGTCCGTCTAGCCCCCAGTCCCACCGGAAACCTACACATCGGTACCGCCAGAACCGCCGTATTTAATTGGCTGTTTGCCCGCAACCAAGGCGGCAAGTTCATTCTGCGGGTAGAAGACACAGACGTAGAACGTTCTAAAAGTGAATACACCGATAACATCCTCGAAGGCCTCACCTGGCTGGGTATGAACTGGGACGAAGGCCCGAGTTTTCAGTCACAGCGTCTGGAAATATACCGCCAAGCAGTCCAAACCCTTCTAGACAAAGGACTCGCCTACCGCTGCTACACCACGTCGGAAGAACTCGACGAAATGCGGGAAGCACAAAAAGCCAACAAACAAGCCCCCCGCTACGACAACCGGCACCGCAACTTGACAAGCAAACAGCGCGCAGCTTTTGAAGGCGAAGGGCGACAAGCTGTGATTCGGTTTATCATCGACGACGATCGCACGATCGCTTGGAACGACATGGTACGCGACACAGTAACCTGGAAAGGTAGCGACCTCGGCGGCGATATGGTGATTGCCCGTGCATCCAGCGGCGGCGTCATCGGTCAACCCCTCTACAACCTCGCAGTAGTTGTCGATGACATCGACATGGGCATCACCCACGTCATCCGTGGCGAAGATCACATCGGCAATACTCCGAAACAAATATTGCTCTACGAAGCTTTGGGCGCGACAATCCCAGAATTTGCCCACACGCCGCTGATTTTAAACACCCAAGGACAAAAGCTTTCTAAACGCGACGGCGTAACCTCGATTTCTGACTTCAAAGATATGGGCTACCTGCCCGAAGCTCTAGTTAATTACATGACTTTGCTCGGTTGGACTCCGCCGGATTCAACGCAGGAAATATTTACACTGTCGGAAGCAGCAGAATTATTTACATTCTATCGAGTCAACAAAGCCGGTGCAAAATTTGACTGGGATAAACTCAATTGGCTTAACAGTCAATACCTGCACAAAATGCCAGTGCCGCAATTGACAGATTTGCTGATACCTTATTGGTGGCAGAAAGGCGGTTATGAGTTTGACTCCGCGGCAGACCGCCCCTGGCTCGAACAAATAGCTGCTTTAATCGGCCCGAGTCTCGTTCGCTTAACCGATGCTGTGGATATGTGCAAGTTATTCTTCTCCACCACGGTGGAATACGAAGAAGAAGCACTCGCACAATTGCAGCAACCAGGGGCTGCACAGGCTTTACAAGCAGTTGTAGAAGCGATGGAAAGTCATTCATCCCTGACATCAGCGGAAGCTCAGAAAATCACTAAAAAGCTCAGTAAAGAGAAAAATCTTAACAAAGGGCTAATTATGCGATCGCTCAGAGCCGCTCTGACAGGTGCAATGCACGGCCCCGACCTGATAGAATCTTGGGTAATCCTTCACCAGCGGGGGACGGCTAAAACCCGCTTGCTTGATGCCATTAGCAACTTGAATTTGCCTGGTGTTGGTGTGGCGGCCGAAACTCCAACCCCAGAACAACCACACGCAGAAACAGTCGCCGAAAGTTCTGCTACAGAACAGTCAGCAGTGGAGGTTTCAAAAGTCGAAACACCGACTCTTGAAACAGTCGAAACCCCGGTTGTTGAACCATCAGCAGCAGAGGTTTCAGAAGTGGAAAAACTTGCGATCGAAACAGTCGAAACGCCGACTGTCGAACAAGCAGTGGAAGTTACAGCAGTCGAAATACCGACTTCAGAAACAGGCGAAGTGTCGGCTCTTGAACCAACCGACGGGGAGGTTGCAGCAGTCGAAATACCGGCTCTTGAAACAGTCGCAGCAGCAGTTGAAATAGCTGCCGCCAACCAGCAAAAAACTATTGCGAGTGGAGAAATGACTTCATCAAACGAACCAGAAACAACCGTTATCATCACCGAAATTCCTGCCGGAAATGAAGCAGACAGTTCCAGCGGTACAACAAAAGTCATAATTACCGAAGAACCGCCAAGTCAGGGCCAGCAGATCAAAGAACAAATTATCTCAATTTTGTCCGAGTTGCCCGCTTACATCGGCAGCTTTTACGAACAGTACAAAAGTCCCCTGACTGTTATCGGTGTAATTGTAGCCTCGATTGTCTCTTTGAAAGTGCTTTTGGGCGTAATAGACGAACTCAACGACATCCCCCTGCTAGCACCCACATTCGAGCTAATTGGTATCGGATACACCGTGTGGTTTGTCTACCGCTATTTGCTGCGATCGTCCAATCGGCAACAATTAGCTCAAGAAATTCAAGCCTTGAAAGAACAAGTTTTCGGCAAAAAGTCCTAAACTTTTGCTGGTAATTTGTTGAAATTGTGCCCGACACTGATAACTTTAAATAAGTTGTTAGTGTCGGGTTTTTAAATGACTAATGACTGTTGACTGTTGACTGTTGACTGTTGACTGTTGACTGTTGACTGTTAACTGTTGACTGTTGACTGTTAACTGTTGACTGTTAACTGTTGACTAATGACTAATGACTAATGACTAATGACTAATGACTACTGACTACTGACTACTGACTACTGACTACTGACTAATGACTACTGACTACTGACTACTGACTACTGACTACTGACTACTGACTAAACCCCAGCCGCAGTAAAAGCCGCCCAATAATAAGGGTTAGCAAAAGGATAGGGTTTGCGGTTGCGGATTTGCTGCAAAGAAGCCTCCGCAATCAGGCGAGAACTTTGAGAAAGCCGATCGAACATTTGCGAAATTTGAGGTTGAAAATCCGCCAGCAACACCTCCAATTCCTCGCTAGTCAAATCCCGCAGCCACCTTTGAGCATCCCCCAGGGCGATCGCCACATCTCCCACCTGCAACCGAGAAAACCGTCCCAGATTTTCATAAAACTTGCTCGTCAGCAGCAGCGTAGAAACATCATTCACCTTCCAAAGACTGCTAACCACACTAGACGTGCCAGCATACAACAAACCCGCCGACAAACCCACAAAATCTCCTCCAGCACCGCTAACTCCGCCAGCGGCAATTTCGCAACCCGATAAAGTAACTAAAAAATATTGCCGAAAATCGAGATTAAAAATTTCCTCCAAACTCAGAGAATCATTCCTCAAAAACACTGCGGATTTCAGTGGCCAAGCCAAATTAAGCAAACTCAAACAAGCAAAATGAGCGCATTTTTTATGCGGCAACTGCCCTATTTGCTGGGGCAAATTCCCATTATTAGCAGACATTTCTTGGGAAAAAGCCTCTTTAATTGCCGGCTTATGGCGCACAACTTCTGTACTGGCAAAATACTGGGAAATAGTGCCGATTTCAATGTTGCTGTAGAACGCATCTCTGGTGAAAGTGGGAATTGCCAAAAGCTGCTGCAAACCGGGTTTGTACCGACCAATAGCCGCTCCGTGTGCACTTTGTCTCAACAGCAATAGCTGACAGCTAGGAGCATAGCGAATTCCTCCGGCAAATCGATCGATCAAATAAGCAGCAGGCGCTGCAACGTCGCCAAAAGACGAACTTTGAGAAAAATCCGAAAGGCTGTAGGTTTCCACATCAAAACCGCTGCGATCGCTCCACCCAGACCTAAAAATTCCCCCACCGTCATCAAACCCGTCTCTCCCCGCCAAAGGCAAAGCGTGGAGTGGCAAAGCGTGCAAAAATCGGTGCGGCACAAAAATCAGCCGATCGCAATTATCGGGAATCAGCGCCACCACTCGATCGACTTCCAGCATCGTAGCCAAGCGTTTGAGGCGAGTCGGGAGATGATTGATCCAGCGACCTTTTTGTTCAGAATAAGCGGTGAGGTACTCCTGGCCCCAACTTTCGGCAGCCAAAGCATTTTCCGGCGAACACACGTGAACGGCGGGATATTGTGCACTCTTTACCACCACAAAAGCAACCAGCAACTCTCCCAAACTCGCCCACACCACAGCAGCGCAATTGTCATCAGGCAACAATTGGCGAATTTGCTCGAAAGCGATCGGTTCAACTTTGTGAGCTAGGCTGAAGAAAGGATCGTTTGCCTGCACCTCCCGCGCAATCAACCTATCAAACTGCTTCCACAATTGATTTAAGTGCATGAAGTCCGAATTCGACAGCAGAGAACCGCTGTTCAAACCTTGGCTATCGCCCTCAGAAATCAAGGTCGTGTTCGGCTCAGGTTCTCCCTCTTCTTGGTGCCGCTGTTCCCCCGCTATTTCCAGTTGCAGCGACTCCAACTCGCTTCGCACCGCTGCGGGAATTTCGGCTTTCGGAGTCAAGTGGCATTTAACCAGCAGTTCTACCAAATTCCGATTTTTGTGGCGTTCGGCGTATTCCAGAGCCTTAGCGTAATATTCAGGTTGGGTGGCGCCGAGTTCCAGGCAAACTTGCACCAGGCATTTATAGAGTCCAGCCCAGGTGCGGGTTAATTTGACTTTTGGGGTACTCGTCCGTGAAGCGTAGCTATCCCGTAGGGAATCGCCAAAATCAACTGTATCAACCCCAACTTCGCAACGCAAGAATTCCACAGTATCGACAGCAGCGGTAAAAACCCCGTAAGCGCGAAGCAAGTCGCCTCGAACTCGGTAAGCTTGACCCAAATAAAATAAAATTTCAGCCCAGCGGTGAGGATAGGTTTCGCGAGTGTAGACTTGACAGGCACTGTGATAGCAGCCGATCGCGCTTTCCATGTGCGACAAGTTTTCCGCCTCCGTCAGTTGCGAATAAGCCCTACCGAGATAAATTTGCAGCATTGCCCAGCGGTTGGGATATGCCTGCCTGGTGTAGACTTCGCCCGCATTTTGATAGCAGGCGATCGCGCTTTTGAGGTTGCGGTTTTTTTCCCCTTTCAGGTGTTCGCAGAAAGCGCGGCCGAGGTAGGCACACAGCATTGCCCAGCGTTCTGGAGTTTTTTGGCGGTTGCAAAACAGCAAAGCATTTTGATAGCAGGCGATCGCCATTTCCATATTTTCGGCTTTTTCCCCTTTCACCCGCCGACTGTAGATCCTACCGAGGTAAGTTTGGATCGAAGCCCAGACTTCTGGAAATTTGATGCGGGTGTAGACTTGTAAAGCATTTTGATAACAGGCGATCGCCATTTCCAAATTTTCCACCGGATCGCCTTTGATGCGATCGACAAACACCCGACCCAAATTCCTTTGAGTGGTCGCCCACTGCTGCGGAAAAGCTTCCCGAGTCCGCACCTGCAAAGCTCTCTGATAGCACGTAACCGCGTATTCGAGATTTTCAGCTCGGTTGCCCTGCAGCAACTCACAGTAAGCATTTGCCAAATTATTTTGAGTTGTTGCCCAACGCCGGGGAAACACCTTGCGGTTGTAGACTTGCAAAGCATTGTGGTAGCAAGCGACTGCCAGTTCCAGATTTTGGGCTCGGTTGCCCCGCAGTCGGCGACTGTAAGCACGGCCGAGATTGTTTTGAGTGCTCGCCCACTCTTGCCCGAAAGCCTCGCGGCTGCGAACTCGCAGCGCGTTTTCAAAGCAGGCGATCGCGTGTTCTAGATTGTCTGCCGGATCTCCCCTGAGACGCTCGCTGTAAGCGTTGCCCAGATTATTTTGCAGCGTCGCCCACTGTTCCGGGTACTGTTCGGGCGTGCGTACTTGTAGGGCATTTTCAAAGCAAGCGATGGCCTGTTCGATATTTTGAGCCTTATCACCTCTGGGGCGATCGGTGTAAGCGTTGCCCAGATTGTTTTGCATCACCGCCCATTCTTGGGGAAAGTCTTTGCGGGTAAAAACCTTAGCAACTGTTTCGTAACCGGCAATTTCGATTTCCAAGTTATTAGCCTTGCTGCCGAGGGGAAACCGCCCAATTTTGTTGCTCAGATTGCCGATTAACGCTGCAATCCGCCTTCTCTCGGATTCTTTGGCAGCAGAAAACACCAAATTTGCCCAGCAGCGCAGCAGTTGTGCAAAATTCTGGTCGAGTTTATCTAAATTGTTTCTCAGCAGCGAGTACAGGTGCTGCGAATCAGCGCCGCGCGCCACTGCCTGCAATACTTCTGCTAAAAAAGCCAGATATGCTGCCCCGGTTGCGGGCAATTTAGAATTGCCCTTTGCAGATTCTAAGGGTGCGATCGCCTTTTGGAAAAATTTTGCAGCTTTCAGCAAGCTTTCTCGCGTCAGTGCCACTTCTTCCAAATAAAGCGTTTGCAGGAGCCCAAAGTCGATCGACTTTGGGTTCGTCCTCAAAATCAAATCTATTCCTGAGTCTCCAGGATTTTCCAGCAGCGCTTGGAGCATATTAACATCAGTTTTGCGACGCTGTTCGTCCATCGTGCATTCCGCCAAACTATTAACCATAGGAGCGCTGCTTCCCTGCAACCAAGTGAACTACCCACCCCTAAATCGTAGTACCGAATATAGTAGGGGCTTCTGTACTCATAGGCGAGTGCCAAAGCGGAGACTTTCGTCCCAGCTTTGGTCTTACCTCGCATCCTAAAGCAGAAACGGCTGAACCTTCCGCCTTTAGTATTTTGATACCTTCTGCTTTCATCTTTATCGCTGCGTTCCCCTCCCGATCGCGATCGGTAGCACAGTGAGGATAAGTCCCTTCCCTCATATCTAATGGCATCTCGGTCATTTGATCGAAACAATTAGAACAAAGTTTGGAACTGGAAACCCCTCTATCAATCTCGACTAAGTTTCCGCTTTTGCGTTCCCACTTGTAGGCTAAGAAGTTGGTAAAACTTTCCGAAACCTGATCTGATATTGCTTTCGCCCAATTGGAATTGCGAATCATGTCCCAGAAATGAAATTTTTCTACTATGACCGCGAGGCGATCGCTGACCCACTTATAACTAAGTTTATGTAGAAGAAAGTCTTGCCACAAATTCCTAAACCGTTCGCATACCTTGGTCACAGCTTTTCTATATTTATATTCAGAATTACTTCTTTTCTGCTGGCGCTTCAAGTTCTTCCCGTGCTTGGCAAAATGCTTAGCATTAAAGTCATATTTAGATTTTTTTTCATCATCGGGGACAATAGCAAAGTATTTCAATCCTAAATCAATGCCCGCAATCCTACCTTTTTTTCTTGTCTGGTTTTCAGCTTTAATTTCAGTCAGTATAGATGCCAGATATAGCAATCCTAAATGATTTGTGTAATTCTTGTAGGGGCAAAACCCACGCCCGGTTGCCCCGCCTTGGCTGGGGTAGGCACGGGGAGTAGGGGTAGCACTACCCCTACATATTTTTACAACTGATTTTGGATTGCTATATTTCCCTGAATATTTTTTACTAATAATTGAATTATGAATTTTACCCTCACTTAATCTATATCTATTTATTTTGGGCTTATTTATTCCCTTATACAGGCAACTCCTAGTGCCAGCTACAATTGTCACGTTTTGAGGATACTGAAATGACTGTTTTTTCTCTTGAGATGGGAGCTTATCAAACCCAGCCAATTCATCAAGAAAGTTTTTGTATGCAGTCGTTAAGTTAAGCGTACTAGCTTGCCAAAATTGGCTGTAATACTTACCTATCCCTACACTTCCATCGGATTTTTTGAACACCAGTAAAAGTGTGTTGAACCCGAAGCAGCCAAGTCCTTTAGGAGTTTTTTTATCAACTTCAATTGATTTATTTAGACCATAATTAGACCACCAACGCGCCCATCCAAAAGTTGAAGCTACTTGTATTTGTTGATTTTGGGTAGGATACAAACGAACTTGGATAGCCTTGTGTAGCAATCAACATCACCTCCTTGGTTCTTCTATTCTCTCACAATATACAGTTGATGAACAAAGCATTACGAAAAAATTTTGTGACGAAGATTACATATTTTCTCTCTTGAAAGCGATACGCAAAAATACTTGAGGATGCAATCGTCCTCACCTGCCCTTCCCACTATAACGGTACTCGGTTTAGTGGGAAGGGCGCGAAATAGTTAAACCAGGATTCACCAGTCCCAACAGATACGCAGATAGCGAAACTAGCACCTACGATCGCTAATAGTATTATTTTGCGCGTGGCTCTTGAGTAAAATCCCGGTTAAAGGCGCCGTCACCCTGTGGGGGCGGGTTTCACAGGCATTTCTAAAATTGACAAACCCGCCCCGACAGACTTGCAGCGGGACGGGTTTACTTTTACCCCGATCGGACTTACGCTAAGAAACCCGGTTTCTGGGAAAATATTCGGTTTAGTAACGAGAAATCTCGAAAGAAACCCGGTTTCTGAGGAAGAGTGTGTCCGGGAGTAAAATCCTATCCGGTCGATTACCATTCATCAGGTAGGGGCGGGTTCACCAACAATATCTGCCAATAATTGACAATCTCAAAAACCCGCCCGGCCGGGATATTATGGTCAATCGATCGGACATGATATAAGGAATGAGAATTAAATAAAATCCACTTTTCCTGTTTGTTGTGGGATGGGCGTCCCGCCCGTCCTTTCTGGGCGGGCTGGACGCCCATCCCACAAGAAAAAAGGGAAATTATTTAATTGACGATCCTAAGTGAGTTATCTAGGATATTGCGCCAGCTTCAGCACTACAGCTAACAAAAATCAACTCAGTAAATTTTACTGTACCGCTTGAGAGCGCAACGCTGACTCCACTGCCTGCAGAGCTCGATCGACTTCAGCGGAAGTGACAATCAGCGGCGGGACAAACCTCAGCACTTTCGGCCCTGCGGGAACCAACAAAACTCCCGCGGCGATGGCAGATTTGACGATATCAGCGGATGTAAGTTCGATGTCAGCTTGCAATTCCATCCCGACAATCAAACCCCAGCCGCGCACTTCGGCAATTAAATGCGGATATTCGGCCGCCAACTTGTTGAGCCCTGCTTTCAACTGTTCCCCGCGCTGCTGCACGTTTTCTAGAAGGTTTTCCCCTTCTAAAGTTTGGCAAACGCACAAAGCTACAGCGCAAGCAAAAGGATTGCCGCCGAAAGTGCTGGCGTGACTTCCCGGTTCAAATACATCGCAGGAAGATTTGCACAGCATAGCGCCGATCGGGATACCGCCGCCCAATCCTTTGGCAGACGTAAAGATATCCGGTTCAATGCCGAGGTTTTCGTAGCCCCAGTATTTGCCGCTGCGTCCCATCCCGACTTGCACTTCGTCGAGAATCAGCAAAATGCCTTTTTCGTCGCAAATTTCCCGAATGCGCTGGAAGTAGGCGATATCTCCGGGGCGAACTCCGCCTTCGCCTTGCAGCGCTTCCAGCATAATTGCAGCTACTTGGCGTTCGTCTTTGTCGAGTTCCTCGATCGCACTTTCGATCGCACTAATATCGTTATAGGGCACATAGTGAAATCCGGGAACCAACGGGCTAAAACCCTTCTGGTATTTAGGCTGTCCCGTGGCCGTAATTGTCGCCAAAGTCCGCCCGTGGAAACTCGCAACGGCGGTAATGATTGTCGGATTCGAGATATTTAATTTTTCGTGGGCGTACTTGCGGGCGAGTTTAATTGCCGCTTCATTAGCTTCGGCGCCGGAGTTGCAAAAGAAGGCTCTGTCCGCGCAAGAATGGTCTACAAGCCACTTCGCCAGCTCGCCCTGTACGGGGATATAATAAAGGTTAGAAACATGGTGCAGGGTCTGAATTTGCTTAGTTACCGCTGCAATCATTGCCGGGTGGGCGTGTCCCAGAGTGCAGGTAGCAATACCCGCGACAAAATCGAGATATTCGCGGCCCTCGGTATCCCAAACGCGGCAGCCGAGGCCCCGTTCTAGGGCGATCGCAAAACGCCCGTAAGTGGTCATTACATAGCTGTCGAAGCTCTCAGAACTGAAGGGACTGGCTTCGGCTTGCACGGTTGGTTCTTTTAGTAAGGTTTCTGGACTCACGAATCGCTCCTTAACACATAATATACAGACCTCGATTGTACGGTAAAAATCCAGGTTAGCGGTGCAGGCTGTTAGTTTTGTCATAAAATCATAACAGTAACAACAATTAATCCCTCACAAATCTACTGATGAGTTATTACATTTCTCCTAACTTTCTCGATAAAGTTGCGGTGCACGTCACTAAGAACTTTTTAAATTTGCCCGGGGTAAGAGTTCCTCTAATTTTGGGAATTCACGGCCGCAAAGGAGAAGGCAAAACTTTTCAAACCGAACTGGTTTTTCGGCGGATGGGCTTTGAACCGGTGATGATATCTGGTGGGGAATTAGAAAGCCCGGATGCAGGAGATCCGGCGCGTTTAATTCGCTTGCGCTACCGGGAAGCTGCGGAGCAAATTCGGGTGCGGGGTGAGATGTGCGCCATCTTTATTAACGATTTGGATGCTGGTGCTGGCAGGTTCGATACTACTACTCAATATACTGTCAATACTCAGATGGTCAATGCCACTCTGATGAATATTGCTGACAATCCAACTAACGTGCAGTTACCGGGAAGTTATGACAGTACGCCGCTGCACCGAGTGCCGATTATTGTCACCGGAAATGATTTTTCTACGCTGTACGCGCCGCTGATTCGCGACGGGCGGATGGAAAAGTTTTATTGGGAACCCAGCCGGGATGATAAAATTGGCATTGTTGGGGGAATTTTTGAGTCTGACAAATTGTCAAAAACCGATATTGTGGCGTTAGTCGATAATTTTGCAGATCAGGCGATCGACTTTTTTAGTGCTTTGCGATCGCGCATTTATGACGAACAAATCCGCGAATTCATTCACAAAGTAGGAATCGAGCGAGTTTCCAAGCGTTTGGTAAACACTTTGGAAGCAGCGCCAGATTTCCATAACCCGAATTTCAGCCTCGCTCATTTATTAGAAATGGGCAGTTTGATGGTGGGCCAACAAAAGCGGATTCAGGAAATGCGCTTAGTAGATGAATACAACCAATCGCGCCTGTTCAACGTTCAAGGAACCCCCAATGCCCCTGCGGCTGCGCCCACGCAAAGTGAATTAAACGACCCGTCCTCCAAATATTATAAGGCTTACGTTGAGCCAAGTTCTGAAGCGGGTAACGGTCATGCGGCGCGGCTGAGTTCTGAGGTATTGGAACAAGTAAAGCAGTTATTAGCAAGAGGCTGCAAAATTGGCATGGAATATGCAGATAATCGCCGATTTAAAACTGGTTCTTGGCAAAGTTGCGCGACGATTAAAACTGAACAAGAAAAAGATGTGGTTGCATCTTTAGAAACTTGTTTGGCGGAACACGGTGGCGAATACGTGCGGCTGATTGGTATCGATCCAAAAGTCAAGCGACGGGTAGTTGAAACAATTATTCAGCGGCCGAATGGTTAAAGTTAAAGCAGTCCGCCAGGGAATGAATTCCCTGTCTAATAGCTAAAGTCCTCGCTATGAGGACTAATGAGTTTAAAAAGTTTTATTCTCATATCATGTCCGATCGAGCGATCGCGATTGTTGTAGGGGCGGGTTCACCAACAATACCTGCCAATAATTGACCATCTCAAAAACCCGCCCCGACCGGGATATTATGGTTAATCGATCGGACATGATATAATGAGTTTAAATATTTTCTTCTCAGTCCTCTTGAGAGGACTTTAGCTTTGAGGCAGGGGTTTCAACCCCTGTCGGACTGTCGGACTATCGATTTAATGTTAAGTTGATACCAATGAAGACAGTTGTGTCCCTACAGGCAATATCTTCTTTATCTCGCCCTAAACTACTGGACAGATAGAGAGGATGCAAACCAGCGGCGAATTAGCTTTACAAGTTAAAGTAGGGTGCGCCTTCGGCACCTGACAAATTCAAGTTAAATTATGCAAAAATTTATCAAAAGTTGCCCTATCGCACATAGCAACTTGAGCACCCACTTTAGTTGTGCACAGAGCGCCCGCTGCTGCGCCCCACCGCACCGCCTCTGACAAGGACAGACCGGCATCTAATGCCGAGGCCAAGCCGCCGTTAAAAGCATCGCCAGCCGCCACAGTGTCGATCGCCTCCACAGCAAAAGCCGGTACAAAAAACGTTTCATCCGCCGTAACAGCAACAGCCCCGCGATCGCCCAATTTGACAATAACATTCTTGACCCCACGCTCCTGCAAGTGTTTGGCAGCTACAATCGCTGTTTCCGTGTCATTCACCGGAAAACCCGCTAACTGGCTGGCTTCCACTTCATTCGGCGTGATAATGTCAATTAGCGGATAAAGTTCGATCGGCAAATCCGCCCTAGCCGGTGCTGGATCGAGAATAACTCGCACCCCCGCTTGACAAGCAGCTTTTGCAGCTTTTTGGACAACTTCCAGGGGAATTTCTAACTGTAACAGCAAAGATGTAGCTCCTGTTAAAAGTTTTTTGAGACGTTCTATATCTGCTTCACCAACATTGTTATTCGCACCCGGAATCACAATAATATTATTTTGACCTGTCTCGTCTACGGCGATAATTGCCACCCCTGAATGAGTGTTTTGGTCTATTAATACATTGTCTGTACTTAAACCATAAGATTGTAAATTTGTCAATAATTCTTCAGCAAATTTATCGTTGCCGACGCGGCCGATGATGTGGGTAGAAGTGCTTAGACGGGCGGCGGCGACGGCTTGATTTGCTCCTTTGCCGCCGCCGGCCGTGAAAAAATTGCTACCGATGATAGTTTCCCCTGGCTGTGGCAACCGGGGAGTTTTTGCTGCTAGGTCGATGTTGATACTGCCGAATACGATGATCGTCATAATTTAAATTGGGAATTGGGAATTGGGCATGGGGCATGGGGCATGGGGCATGACGCATGGAGCCTTATAGAATTGGGAATTGGTAATGGGTAGCAACTCGCAAATAACCCATAACGAATAGACATCTCCCATAATTATCGTGGAACAGGCATCTTGCCTGTTCAAAATCTGCTTTTTAGGAGAAGCCTAATAACAACAAATAACAAATAACAACAGTCAACAGCCAACAAACAACAGCCAACTGTCAACTGTCAACTGTCAACCGCCAACAGTCAACCGCCAACAACCCTCAAACGTGCTAGAACAGTTATGGTCTTCACAGGTCAATTCAATGGCTGCAATTACTCTCGATCGCAATCCCTGTGTCCTGCTAGTTGAAACAGACGAAGTTCTCGCCGGACACTTGAGTCTCGACTTAAAATCCTCCGGCTATGAACCGGTAGTGGCTTCTAATACCGCCACAGGCCAAAATTTAGCCCGTGAATTGCAGCCAGCTTTGATTGTAATCGATCGGATACTTGGCGCTGAGTCGGGGCTGTCACTGTGTTCTTACCTCAGAAGTATTGGCAATCGGGTGCCGGTGCTGCTACTTGTCGGTCGTGATACAGTTGACGATCGCGTAGCTTGTCTGGAAGCTGGGGCGGATGATTATTTTCTCAAACCTTACCGCACTGAGGAGTTTTTGCAGTTGGTGCGCTTGTATTTGCAGCCGGATAACACCAGCAACGAACAATTGAGGTTTGGCGATTTAGTTTTGGATTTGGCCTCTAGGCGGGCCCTACGAAATGGACGGGCGATCGACCTGACGATGAAGGAATATGAGCTGCTAAAGTATTTGATGGAACATCCCCGCGAGGTTTTGACTCGGGAACAAATTCTGGAAAATGTTTGGGGTTACGACTTTTTGGGCGAGTCGAATGTAATTGAGGTTTACATCCGCTATCTGCGCCTCAAGATTGAAGATGAGGGCGAAAAGCGTTTGATTCAGACGGTGCGCGGTGTTGGCTATGTGATGCGGGAAGCTTGAAGTAGCCAGTTGACAGTTGACAGTTGTTCGTTGACAGTTGTTCGTCGTCCGTCGTCATCACTCAACGCAGTCAACAATTAACAGTTAACAGTCAACAGTCAACAGTCAACAATTCCCAATCTAAAATCTAAAATCTAAAATCTAAAATCAATATGAATTATTTAGCTACTTTGCTCGGTATTGGAGTAAGTATATTTTTGCTGGGATGTTCGCCGACTTTACCGATCGCGAATGCTGGTGCTACTGGTATTTTGGCGAATCAGTCTCCGACGGCGACAACATCGGGTCAAGTGCTGCCTGTTTCTGCTAGAGCTCGGATAGGCGATCGCCCAATCGAACTCGAAGTGGCGAAAACACCGGAACAGCAGGCTATGGGTTTAATGTACAGAACTTCTTTGCCGGATGACAGAGGAATGCTGTTTGAGTTTAAACCGGCGCGGCGGGTCAATTTTTGGATGAAAAATTGCAAGATTTCTCTGGATATGATTTTTCTGCGAGATGGGGTGGTTGAGGCGATCGAAGTTTCTGCACCTCCTTGTACTGAAGATCCTTGTCCTACCTACGGGCCCAATACTGCTGTCGATCGAGTTATTGAACTCCGGGGCGGGCGAGCTGCTGAACTCGGTGTCAAAAAGGGCGATCGTATTGAAATCGAGTTTTCCCAGTAAAACTTCGGACTGTTTCAGTAAAATCTGCAAAAAGACACCATCCCCCGGTTTCCAGCGCCCAGAGAGCCCTCTGCCTTCGGACTACCCAAGAAAATTTAGAAACTTTACAAAAATTGATAAAATCTATTAGGATATTAATGTAACATTCAGTACAAACACCGAAAGATTTGCTACGATGTCGATCTCAGTCAGTCAGGACTTGAGCTTGTTTCCGGAAGCTGTAGATTGTTGGTCGCAGGTATCAGACGAGTCAGCGACTCGTTACCAATCCTGAGAGACGATACTCAGCCTCAAGGTGTAGCAACACGAAAAGAAATTCTCTGGAAGTTCTGGCGATCGAGCTAAATCTACTAGACCTATCTAAAGTAATATGCTACGAGCCAAGTTAATTGGCTGTAATTGGCAAACTTAACTTGTGGTAGCAGTTTCGGGTTTGATCGAAATATCTAACTAATTTTGCCGAAGTAGTTTTGCGGATTCTGCATTTCGGCAGATGAAGTTACACTCTGAACCTGGTTTAGTAGTTTTAGGTAGCAGAATTTATTCTGATTCGCGCTGCAGAGATGCCGAGGTATTCAGTTTAGGTTCGATCGCGATTACCAGTCGATCGGGCAGACATCAGCCAAATTGCAAAACCTTTCACTTTTTGGGAAAGGTTAGCTTGTGCGCTCGCACTCAGCATTACGTTTGGCAGTTCAACCGCTAATAGCATTTTAAAAGCTATCGACGGTAACAAGACAAATTTAAAACTGGCTTATTACTCATCAAAAACATCAGGTTCACATCAGAAAATGGTGTCCTATACTTAGAGGTGAAATCACATGGCACCCGCTACATACACTAGATTAATTCGATTTTTACAAGAAGATTTGGCAATTTCTCCCGCGTCAATTGCTGTCGCCGAACGTGGCGGTGACAAACAGCGGCAGCGCGATCAAGACCCGAATTCCTTGCCGATGGTTCTGTGGCAATACGGTTTAGTCACTCTCGAACAGTTGGATAAAATCTTTGATTGGTTATCCGAAGCATATTAAAAGGATTTTAGATTTTAGAGATCATCCAAAATCTAAAATCCTTTAACAACTGAGATTAGGATTCAGCCAAGAATTTGGCAGCAGCGGCAACGCCGGCACCAGGAGTGTAGCCTTCATGACCCAATTCGCTCAGCACAACTTCTAAAGAGGAAATTGCTGCTAGAATATCGCGATCGCACACAAAGCCCAAATGACCGATTCGGAAGATTTTACCTTTCAAATGGTCTTGTCCGTCGGCGAGAGCAATGTCAAATCTCTTTCTCATCAAAGTCCGCACTTTTTGAGCATCTACGGATTCTGGCGGCATAACCGAAGTAATCGCAGGGCTGGCGGCATCGTCAGCAGCAAACAACGGCAAACCTAAAGCTTTTACAGCAGCGCGAGTAGTTGTCATCAACCGTTTGTGTCGCGCGAAAACATTTTCCAACCCTTCTGTTTTCATCATCTGCAGCGATGCTTGCAGGGCAAAAAACATATTGACAGGGGGAGTAAAAGGAGTGGTATTTTTGGCAGCGTCTTTGCTATATTTGCCCAAATCCAAATAATAGCGGGGCAGTTTTGCAGTTTTGTAAGCTTCCCAAGCTTTGGGACTGACGGCCACAAAACCCAAACCTGGAGGAATCATGTAAGCTTTCTGAGAACCCGAAGCAATGACATCGATGCCCCAAGCGTCCATCGGAATATTGACAGCGCCTAAGCTAGTCACAGCATCAACCATAATTAAAGCTTCACCGTGTGCTTTAACGTGGCGGTTGATGGTTTCGAGGTCGTTGAGGACGCCGGTGGAGGTTTCCGAGTGCGTGATGATGACAGCTTTGATTTGCTTCTCTGTATCTGCTTCGAGTTTTTCGCGGAAGTGTTCGGGGTCTAAGGGTTGGCCCCACTCGGCTTTAATAATTTCGGCGTTTAAACCGTAAGCTTCGGCGACTTCAGCCCAACGTTCACCAAATTTGCCGTTGGTGCCGACTAAAACTCGATCGCCCGCACTCAAGAAATTAATGATCCCAGCTTCCATCGCCCCGGTACCAGAAACCGTTAAACTCAGCACGTCACTTTTTGTTTGGTGCAGCCATTTGAGGTTTTCGGTACATTCTGCAAAAATCGCGTCAAATTCCTTGCTGCGGTGGCCCATCGGGTGTTTTGCCATCGCTAACAAGGCCGCTTCAGGTACCGGCGTCGGGCCGGGAATCATCAGCATTAATTTGTTGTCCATGATATTGTCCTAACTTTTCCTGTGGGAGTTATATAGAATAAATCAAATACGATACGTCACGTCGCTACTCTAACTTTTTTAACTTTTAACTCCCTTGTGGTTAATTTCATTTAGAGCCCAGCGATGTTCTACCGCTAAGTTCGATCGCTCGCAGCTTTGTTCTAATTGCTTTTGAATGGCAAGGGCTTTACGCAGTGTAATAATAAGTTGGTGAACTTGTTGCTGCTGCGGCGATTGTGGACTGACAGCAAACATCGTTTTGCGTTCTAACAATTGAAGTAGCAATTCATAATGAATGTACGAAGGAAGGGGGATTGGCTCCATGAAAGCTAACATACCTCAGCGAACCGATACCCCATTGCAATTGCATGAGGCATCACGGTGAACATTAGATGCCCGATTTTTTATTTGTTTTCTAACCGTCCAATAAACCCTGCTTTGCCGATCGAATATTCGGGGCTGGGTGCGTTGGACACGCTAAATCTTGCGATCGACAGGCTTACAGAATAGATTTAATTGCTTTCTGGCAAAATATTTCTATGCAATATAGCTTTCAGTGCTATTTCTTTTTTACAGTAGCGCTTGAGTCGATGCAGGCTAGAAATTCTCATTATTTACCTACTTAATCATTTTTTATCAGAATTAAGGGTGGTTTGTCAAGCGGTCTCGCCTTTCAGAGGCTCGGAGGGCGATCGGCAAGGGAGGCTAAAGCTGCGCCTGGATCGGGCTGCTTGACTAGAGATTCGCCGATGAGGACGGCTTCGGCGCCGGCGCTGGCAAGTTTAGCGAGGTCGGCGGGAGTGTGGATTCCTGACTCGCTGACGGTGAGGATGCCTTTTGCTTGGATTTCGGTTTGGCGCGAGGCTAATAGTTGACCGGTGGTTTCTAGGCTGACGGAAAAGTCTGCTAGGTGGCGGTTGTTGATGCCGATTAGGCTGACGCCTTCTAGGGTTAATACTCGATCGAGTTCTTCGAGAGTGTGAACTTCTATTAAAGCTGTCATGCCCAACGTCTTGACAATTTTCACAAAGTATTGTAAGTCTTTGTCAGATAGAATGGCTGCGATTAACAATACAGCATCTGCGCCGTGAATCCGGGCAAGATAAATTTGGTAGGGATAGATAATAAACTCTTTGCAAAGTAAGGGTAAATCGACGGCGGCACGGATTTTAGCGAGGTTGTCGAAGCTGCCTTGAAAGAACTTTTCATCTGTGAGTACGGAGATGCAGCTAGCGCCGTTTTGTTGGTAAGCTAGGGCGATCGCCACTGGATCGAAATCTTCGCGAATTACGCCTTTGCTGGGGGAAGCTTTTTTAACTTCGGCGATGATAGCGGGTGTGGTTTTGCCGTTTTTAAGGGCGGCAAGAAAGTCGCGGATGGGCGGTGCAAACGGGAGTTTTTTGTGAAGATCGGCTAATGGGGTGCGATCGCGCTTTTGGGCCACTTCAGCTTCTTTTTCCCAGACGATTTCTTCGAGGATGTGCTGGGGTTCGGCGTCGGGTACGGCGATTTGGTAGCTGAGGTAGAGTACGGAGACGGATGTGCTGGGGGGACGACGGCGGATTTGAAGCATGATAGGGGAATAAAGGGCGATCGTAACAAGTTTCTATTATATAAGGTCGATCGCCCTTTTCAATTTATGATAAAATGCGATCAACTAAGTATTCGGAGATAAACCGATGCAATTAGAAGACTATTTTGAATTTCTCGACCCCGATGACATCCGCATCAAAGGACATCGGATCGGCATTGACGATGTAATTAAATATTACTTGGATGGATATTCGCCAGACCAAATTCTGGAAGAATTACCAAGTTTGAATTTAGAGAAAATTTACGCGACGCTAACTTATTATCTGCAAAATCGGAGGCAGATGGATGCTTATATGTTGCGGCTGGCGAAGTGGCGGGAAGAACGCTATCAGGAATGGTTGGCTAATCCATCTCCTCTAGCATTGCGTTTGAGAGCAATCAAAGCACAGCGAGAACAGGAGTTACTTAACCTGAAGTGAAAATTCGTTTTTTACTCGATGAAAATTTGCCTCCTAAGCTCAAAAGTGCTGTTTTAAAACTGGAACCGGAGATAGATATTTTACGGGTGGGCGACGCAAATGCACCGCCATTCGGAACTTTAGATCCAGAGATTCTCATTTATTTGGAATCATCGAAACGACTATTAGTGACGGATAATCGCAAAAGTATTCCCGGACATTTGGAGGAACATTGGGCCGCAGGGGGACAAAGTTGGGGATTAGTTTGGGTGCGTCCAAGTGGAAGTATCGGCAGATGGGCAGAAACAATTCATTTTATTTGGGAAACTACTGAAGCTGAAGAATGGATCGATAAGTTAGATTGGATTCCATATTAGAGAATGATGTGGAAAAAGTACGCGCGTGCGTAGCTATCCCGTAGGAATGGCACTTTTGGGCAGCCAAAATCCCTTCGCTAACCCGCAAGTCCGCCGGGGGTTGAAAACCCCCGTCTCATAGCGAAAGTCCTCTAAAAGAGGACTGAAAAGCCAATTCAATAAACAAAGGTCGATCGCGCATTCCCAAATTTTACCAAAAGGTCGATCGCACATTTCTAAGTTCAAGATAATTCGCTGACAGTCTGAGGTTTGACTGTTCTGGCTTTTGCGTGTTTCAGGGCACTTAACAAGCGATCGGCGTTTTTGGGCGATCGCAGCAGGTGTAATGTCTCCAATAAGCTTGCCAACTCGTCAGCGGCAATTAAGGCTACGTTTTCGCCGTCTTTGCGGGTGATGATGATGGCATCGCGATCGTTGATGACTTGTTCGCACAGTTCATCCAGATTAGCCAGAGCTTCAGTATAGGTTACTTGGGTTTGTGTGAGTGACATGGTTTTTGGCTTCCCAATACTAAGGATATTATAAGGGCGATCGGGCTTCTTTTTCTATGTTTGGGCGGGAATAGTTAGTTTTGACATACTCTTTTAGTATCGGGCAAAGGGTAAAAACTGTGCGATCGCCCTCCGGGATTTTTTCAATTAATGAACGCCGTCCCAAGGATTGCATAACTTTCAAAAATTGCGATCGAGATAATTGCATATTTTCTCAAAAATTTCGCTAGGCTGCCGTTAAATAAATCTTGAATGATTGTTTCGACTATTTTAACTTGTTGCAGAACGTCTAAGTGTTTTCCCGTATTGACTAAGCCAGGTCATCTGTGATATTAAATACTTATTTAACCTCACCTGGTTACAAACTATGGCAAAAGGCGATCATATTTATATTCAACAGCTTCCACACACTCATCACGGTATCGACTGTGGCGACGACAGTGTTATTCATTTTGGAAAAAGTCAAGGTGGAATAATTTGTCGTATTTCTAAGAATGAGTTTGCATCAGGAAACAAAATTAATGTCAAAGAGTATGGAAAATGTTATTCAGATGATGCAGTAGTCAGACGAGCAGAGGGCAGGTTAGCAGAAAAAGGATATGACCTTTTCAGCAATAATTGCGAGCATTTTGCTTATTGGTGCAAAACAGGAAAATATAAGAGTGAACAAGTCGCACAAGCTCAAGGTGGAGTTGCTGGTTTAGTTCAAGGAAGCGCTATTGGCGCAGGAACCAAGTTTGCAACTAAAATCGCCACTGAAGCTGCTATTAAATCTGCTGACCCTATTTCTAAAGTTCTCATCAATGTAGGGCTGAAACAAGCGCCTGCTGTAGCGGGTAAAGCGGCTGCTGGTATTGTAGGTGTGGGTGGCATAGCCAGTGGATTAGCTGCTGATTTCATAGTTGGCAAGATACTTGAAGATGATGAAGCTTTGACTGAACGCGAACGTGAAGCACGAAAAAATGGAAGAATAGCAGGACAAGTTGCATCAACAATTGGAGGTGTTGGCGGAGGTATTGCTGCTGCTACGGTTGGTGGTAGCGTTGCCATTGCTGCTGCTGTTGCGGCTCCCGCAGTATTAGGTATAGCAATTGGTTTAGGTGCTTATCACCTACTCCAAGGCGAGTGAAAATTGATTTAGCTGCTGAAAGAGCGATCGCCCTTCTATTGTTGAAGTGCGATCGCTCTTTTTTTGAGTATCAGTAATTCTGTTTATCCAACAGCCTAGGGGATTTTTACCGCTTTGATAACCATTCATAAGAGAAGCTATAGCCAGTAGGAGAAAATCGGAGTGGGATAATTGGTATAATGAAAGAATCCCGATCGCAGACAACCCAATGGAATCTGATGAATGCAGTAACTGTCACCAATCACCAAATTTGGGATGAACTTGCTCAACTATTAGCACCGATAGCCCTGAATCACCTGATCGAGAAACATCTAGAGTCCTGCAATTACAAAATACGCGGTTACTGGGATAGCAATAAGTTTTATGAAGAAATAGCTTTCATTCATCCAACCTATGCTGAGTTAATCAGCCGATCGATCGGCACGAATATCATCAACAACCATTCCACTTCTCACTGGATTAAACTTAAATTTTTACTCAAAGCCGATTTATCTGCTGGCGAAAACAACCTGGTTAGCGATGATGGCGATGATGAAATTGGCGAACTGACTCTGATTTTAGATACCAATCTCAAAATTATTGATGAAAACTGGTCGCTCGTCGATCTCGAATCCCCTTTTGTGGTTGCCAAAATTTAGCCAGATTTGCAGCCATTCTGCCTAAAGTGCGTGAAGGGTAGCTATCCCGTCGGGAATCGCACTTTAACTTAAACCTTAACCGCTTCCTGCGATTTAATTTCATCGCCTGCAACGCTCTCGATGCCGCCTCAACTACGCTTGTCCACTCAGAAGATTTAATATACTCCTCATCAGGAACTCCTGTCCCCAACGCCTCAAAAACTAAGTCTATAGCCTGACAAACTGCTGAGATCAAACGGGCTTCTTTTTCATCTTCAATAATTACTCCTATCGCCGCATCAGGGTTTTCTGCCAACACTGTATCGTCGTAAAGAAAATGAACCGCTTCATCAAAACTGTCGCACTCAATTCCTGCCGGATAATCGTTCTTTAACCAAACTTTATGTTGATATTCTCTATCTGCCAAACTGCGGAGAGTTTCTAATAACTCTTCTCTCATTTTCGGATACTTTACCATACAATTTTCTCCTTTATTAAGGTGCGTACCAAGTTTGCCATTCCAACCATTCATCTAAAGGGATGTGAGCTTCTGTGGGATTATTTTTGATGCTACCTGCAATGGGTTGACCATTTTTACCGATAACTTGACCGTCTTTTCTAATAATAACGTGGTCTACCTGCTGAGAAGGAAAACTGCTATCTGCATCCCCTTTGTCAATCCTTACACCATTTCCCTGATTTGTAGGATCTCGCCACCGCCAACCTGGTTTCTTTTTGTTTGGCTGTGCATCGCCCCAGGATTCGGGTATTTTCTGGCTGGCTGCTTCTGGAAATGTCCAATCTTGACTTGAAATCACCTCGCACCTGGTTTATGCTTAATCCTGTTCCTAGACAGCAATTTTACCACAGAGGATATATCGACCTTAAATCATTGATTACAAATATGAGCATTAGCGATAAACTTAAGAACATACTGAGTCAACTTCGATCGCACTTCGAGCAACTCTACGGCGATCGCCTCACCAAAATGGTACTCTACGGTTCCCAAGCCAGATGCGATGCACGCCCAGACTCTGACATTGATATTTTAGTCGTCCTCAAAGGGCAAGTAAACCCAGGCGAAGAAATTAAAAGAACCAGCCACATTCGAGCCGATTTGTCGCTCCAAAATGATGAAGTGATTAGCTTTCTGTTTATGGACGAAAAGCGATTAATACATTACAACGAGCCTTTATTCAGGAACATTCGCAAAGAGGGAATAGCTTTACGATCTGCCCTCTACCGCCGCCTTAAATACGCGCAATTCCCTACGGGATAGCTACGCCGCGCGTACTTTCATCTATTTTAGCTTCCTCTGCCATCAAAGCAAAATCGTGCAGATTTTTCATCGCAAAATATCCACCTACTTTGAGCAAATCACCGGTGCAAGTGACAGGAATTCTCTCCTGATAAGCTTTCAGTGCTAAATTACAATCAATTTCTGTGAGCTCAAGATAGATTTTCCGCAGCTTGTTCACCACAAACCCCATCATCACCACCTTAGCGATTTCCGTCCCATCTTCGCGATCGACTTTCACAACAAATCCCTGAATCTCAGTATTGTCTAACGAAGTAATTAAATCGCTTAAAATCTCTAATTGAGAACTATTTTCTGACACTTCCAGCGTCTTGATAGCATCTCCCATCCGAGCTGGATAATCCGCAAACTCCCTTGTCAAAGGTAGCCCGATATCAAACACATCTCCTGCATCATTTTTTTTGACCCAAATCGCTCCTTTATTGTCGTAAATTCGGCTGTGTTCGTGCCAGCCATTTTTTTGTAAATATGCTATAATTACATTCACATCTAAACTTTTGAAAACTTCCAAATCCCGTACAGTTACTTTCATGGGAAACCTCCTTTGCTAATACGCTGCATAATTGACTCAAGAGCCTGTGGAGTAAAGTGATTCCTGCGGGGCAATTCAACAGTAATGCGATTTGTATTTCTAGTTTCAGGCATTCCCCGCAGCGATACCCAATAGGCACAATGTCTAAGCAACATTTCCTGTTCTGACTGTTGTATCCATTCCCCTATATTTTCCGGTACTAAAACGACAACCAGCAGGCGGGGAATAAAGGCAGTGACTCTCAAGTCGTTGTAATTTTTGACATTGAGCGGATATCGCACAGATTCAGCATCGAGTACATCTCTTGAAGTACATTTTAACTGCAATTCCAGGCGGTGCGGTTGCATTGGATCGCTGCCGATCGCCTTGATACAGAGATCCACGCTATCATAATCATTCTCAGGTTGATCTACAGAACAGCCGGCGACTGCCGCCACAGCACGGACATAAGCCTTGCTAAATAATTCTTTGCGTTGATTCAGTTCCATTTAAACACAATTCTCAAAAACGGGCGGCCACGATCGCACATTGGTGTCAACAAACAGGTCAAACATAGTACCAGTCTTTTGTTGCTCCGATAGGCTTTTGATCCCCCCTAACCCCCCTTAACAAGGGGGGGACAAGAGCATTCAAGCCCCTTTTAAAAAGGGGTGAAATGGATTTCAAAGTCCCCCTTCTTAAGGGGGATTTAGGGGGATCTAGACTGGAATGCGAACGAGTTTTCTCAAGGGTTTAGACTTAAGTTGACACTAATCGAGACACAGCCCCTACAGATTAATGACTACCTGCTCCAGCCGCCCGTTTAAAAGCCTCATCCAACACTTCCGAAAGCGTCGGGTGCGTGTGAACTCGGAATGCTAAAGTATTAACAGAATCGCGCTGGGCGATCGCATTTGCCGCCTCCTGAATCAAATCCGCAGCGTGCAAACCGAAAATGTGAACTCCCAACAACTCCCCAGTATCTTTCCGGTAAATCACCTTAGCCATACCGTCAGTTTCACCCTCCGCAATAGCCTTAGAATTTCCCTTAAAATAACTCTTGACAGAACCGACCTCAAACCCTTCAGTTTTTCCTAACTCTTTGGCCGCAGGTTCAGTCATCCCCACATAGCTAATTTCCGGGTGAGTAAACGCCGCCGCAGGGATACTCAAATAGTCCACTTCGCGAGTCCGCCCGCAGATATTTTCCACCGCAGCAATTCCCTGAGCAGACGCAGAATGCGCTAACATCATCTTGCCATTAACATCGCCGATCGCCCACAAATTTTTCACCGGTTCTCCCGCCGCCAAAACCTGCATCTTATCGTTAACTGGGATATAACCGCGCATCGTTTCCACGCCAACAGTTTCTAACCCCAAATTCTTGCTCACCGGAACCCGACCAGTTGCTACCAAACAAGCATCAACTTCCAAAACTTCCACAACTTCCTTAGTTTTGAAATCAGCTAATTCAATAATGACCGGCGAACCAGGAATAATCTTCTTAGCCAACAACCCAACTTTTGTTTCAATATCGCGGGGTGCAATTAACACTCGTTCTGCCAACTTAGCAATATCCGGGTCAAAAGTCGGCATCAATTGGTCTAGAGCTTCAATCATCGTAATTTCGCAGCCCAGGGCCGTGTAAATATCCGAAAACTCCAAACCGATATAACCGCTGCCAATAATTGCAATCCACTTCGGCAGCGATTCCAACCTGACAGCATCGTCGCTGGTAAATACAGTTTTGCCATCAATTTCTATCCCTGGGGGGACGAAGGGAATCGAACCGGGAGCGAGAATAATATCCTTGGCGGTAATAGTTTTCTCGCCTTTATCGGTTTCCACGGTAATTTTTTGAGCACTGGCGATTTTGCCCCAACCTTGGATGACATCTACATTCAAACGTTTGAGGCTGTTGGTCAAGTCGCCGCGAAGTTTGCTAACAATAGTATTAGCGTGATTGGCGATCGCCCCGCGATCGAAATCCACACTGCCCAATTGAATACCCAAAGTCTTTAGGTGGTGGGCATTCCGCAAATCTCGCACGCGCCCGGAAGCCGCCAACAGCGCCTTAGAGGGAATGCAGCCGCGGTTGACGCAAGTCCCGCCCATGTCCCCTGCTTCGATAATTGCCACTTTCAGCCCGCAGCTAACCGCGTGTATGGCCGCGCCGTGTCCGCCCACGCCAGCGCCGATAATTGCTAAATCGTAATCAAATCCCTGAGTCACCTTAAAATCTCCTAATGCCTGTGAAATCTTAGGACTCAAGCAAAAAACACCGTCTCTGGGTCCTTTCGGGGTGGCGCGTTGCCATCGCAACCCTTGAACAGCGGTAATAGTTGCATAAGTCCTGTCTCCTTATTCTCGACTAGACTAGGGTTAATTAGACAACGAAAGAGCCATAACTGAGATTTTTTCAGGGTCAAGGATTTTGAGCTGGGTCTGCACAAGTCTCAAATCACTCAGTAGGCGGGTGTAGAGTTAAATATAGTTTGAAGGCTGACAATGCCCGCAGCAGGTTTTATAGGGGGCAGCAAGTTCAGCCACAGGCATTCCCATCGCCCGGTTAAATTCTGTCCTCCTGCTTGTTTTAGTCGGTTTTCATGTCTAATATCTGCACGCGCCGGGGCGGACAGAGTTTGTTGGCAAATTTTAGACCCTATGGAGTGGCTTATGACGGATGACGACGACCAGAAAGATTTACGCCGGGCCTCGGCTCAATCATTTTTTGAGTCCCTGGATGAATTGTTCGATTCTATAGAATCTAACAGCACTCAAGCTGCACAACCTAAATCTCCACCGCCTCCGGCTAAGCCTTCGAGTCAGTCTTCGAGTTTGCCGAAGAAGACTAGACCTGCGAAAATTAATTTGTCGGATTTTGAAGATGCGATCGCCGATTTGGAACAGTTTATCCAGAGCAAGCACCAGAAACGCCCGGAATCCAATCAATAGTGCGATGACACATTTTCAAGTAATGACTGTTGACTGTTGACAAGCGAATTTCAAAGGTGGTACCCGCCACGTGATTGATCCGTGGAATCAATCCAAAATCTAAAATCTAAAATCCTCAAGCCCCCGCATTTATCCGTGGGGTCGCCTCTAAAATCTAAAATCTAAAATCTAAAATCGATTGACTGTTGACTGTTGACTGTTGACAAGTGAAAAATTTTAGATTAATGTTTACGCTCCCAGATGAATCTGTGGAGTCAATTTTTAATGTCAAATTCGGTAGCCTAGGAATTATTCATCTCTCTGTTCTCTGACTCTGTGTTCTCTGTGTTCTCTGCGGTTTAATCATTCCAAATGCCACCGGAATTGATATCAATCTCAAATCTCAAATCTCAAATATAATAGCCTAGAAATGATTCATCTCTCTATTCTCTGACTCTGTGTTCTCTGTGTTCTCTGCGGTTTAATCATTCCAAATGCCACCGGAATTGATATCAATCTCAAA
>NZ_JAUBPT010000016.1:60067-76578 GCF_036700905.1 Microcoleus sp. S13_C3
TCTCAAATCGACGGGCTGTTAACGGTGCTTTCGGCTTAAGCTGCTTAGGTTGCACCTACAAAACATTCACATTTGCTTGAGGATTGCTTTACAATAATCAAGCCAGATAAATTACCTCAATTTACTATTAATAGCCTTGTTTTTAGGCTTTGACTGCTGTGGTAATTGCCTCGATCGCACTTCGATCGCCCGATCGCCGATCGCACTCAAAGGCAACTCCCATTCATCAATATCAATATCATTGCGGAACTTCACCGGAATATCAGCACCGTTAATAATAGCTCCCAACAGCCGCGGCCCAGATTTATGCGACTCCTCCTCCTCAGATTCCAGCAACTGATCTGCAGCCTCAGACAACATACTAGACAAAGTGTAACCAGGCCGCGCCACCAAAATCATACCGTCCGTGTACGGTTCCAGCGTCAGCGCGTCGTTGCACTCGCTCAAAGCCGGAGAATCCACAACCACAAAATCAAAGCGGTTGCGAACATCCTCAAACAATCTCCGCATTTCGCTTGATTCTAGTACGGCGGAGGCTTGCCGCAAAAAGCCGGGACTCGGCACGACGTATAGGTTCTCTACCTCTGGAACCAAAAGAACGCACTCGCTAATATTGCCGTAATAGTGCAAAGGTTCCACCGTCGCCAGAGGATCAGCAGAAATTTTCAAAGATTCAACGTTAGAAGCCGATCGCAAATCTGCTTCAATTAACAAAGTCCGTTTACCCGATCGAGCCGATGCAATTGCCAAATTGTAAGCACTAAAACTTTTCCCCTCCAAAGGCGCCGCCGAAGTCAGCAACACCACCTTCACCGGTTTGTTCCCGATCCGGCGCAAATTAGTACGCAACCGCTCGTAAAATTCCAAATAGGGAGAATTTGCCTCCAGGGCCAGAGGCATTATTTCATCGCCGTAAGAATCAAACACCGTCACTTCCGGCAAAACTCCCAGTATCGGCACTTCTTTTTCCACCAAAGCCGCCCGCACTTCTTCCCAACTGTAAAACTTGCCGTTGAGCATCCCCAACAAAAATATCAACCCCCCGCCCAGCAGCAATCCCACAAATCCTCCCACCGCCAGCATCACGGGCAAACCTCTCTTGTTTGACTCAACGCCATCAGTTTGTGGCAATTGGGCTATTCTCAAACTCCCCGTTGTCTCAACTACCGCCGCCTCAGCATCTACCAAAGCCGACTGCATCTTGTCGTAGAGAGCTTTTTTGAACGCAACTTGCTGGGCTAACCGCGCTTGTTCTAACTGCTTGTTGGGGATTGTCGCGTGTTCCCGACGCAATAGCTGTTCAGTTTTCTCGATTCCTTGGAGTTGCTGTTGCAGCGTATCCCGCTGCGTTTGCAAAGCAATCAAAGTTTGAGCTAACTGCTGTCTGGCCGGATCTAAAGAAGAGTCTACGCGAATTCGATCGGCACTTCTGAGCGGGGCCGCCACCCCGTTACCGCCGAGTACCTCTGATTGCCGCTGCTGCAACTGCTGCTCAAAAGCTTGTTTTTGTTTGAGCAATTCTACAATTTTCGGGTGTTCCTCCTGCAAGTCGCTGCGGAGAATTTTGAGCTGAGATTCGATCGAAAACAATTGCACTCGCAGTTGGGCAATAATTGGATCGGCAGAGAGTGCTTGAGCGACGTAAGCTTGCTCCACATTCAATCCCAAGCGAGCCTGCAAACTGTTAATTTGAGCTTCAATTCCTCCCAACTGCACGCGGAGTTGCCGCTGCTGCTGTTGGTTGCTGGTAATCGCTAGCGGCAAAGCACCGCTCTGAGCTGCTAAAATTGAAGTTCCTTCTCGTTTTTCGTAGGCTTCAAGTTTGGCTTCCGTCTCTCTGAGTTCCTGAGTTACTTTCGGCAAACGCTTGTTAATTTGGGCGATCGTGTCACGCAGTCTAGAACTATTAATACTTTTGCTGTGTTCCACCATTTCGTACATCAGCGTCTTTACTACCGCTTCTGCTTTTGGGCGATCGGCATTTTTGTACAATACTTGAATCAAAGCGCTGGGGTCATTATTCTTACTGGGCATCTTGATCTGCACGTCTTTTACCAGCTTGTCCGTCAAAACTTCTACTTCTGTTTCCTCTTCTTTTTGGCTGATTTTTTTTTCGGCTTTGATGAGTTTTTTTGCTGCTGGTTCAACCACCATTTTATTCAGCAGCATATCTTTAGTTATTTCTTGTCCTTCCTGTTGAATTTTAGTAGTAGTAGATGAAAAAATCACGCTCGGTCTGTCGTAGGCCAGCGTACCTATTGTTACGTAAACTGGCGCCGCCTTTGGCTGCAGAGCCACTACTCCCGACACGCCCACAGTCACCGCGAGAGTAGCCAGTCCCACCCACTTGTATTGGTCGAAAGCAATTAAATAACGTTTAACAACGGATAAAGTCATGACGATTTTAGATTTTAGATTTTAGATTTTATATTGCTAATTGTTAACGATCACTAATGATTGCTGACAAATGATACCCATTTCCAAAAACCTTAGAATTTTCTACCTGCGATCTAAACCCATATTGCATAAGTCATTCCCCATCTCAAATCGAAAATCGAAAATCAAAAATAGTATGACTACCTCTAATTACGTGATGGCCCGAACAAATCTGTTACCCCATTTCTCAACTGCTCAAAGAACAGAATAAATCCCAAAGTATCGCGAAATGGTCGAGTAAAAGTGTTGAGTACATAACCAATGCGCTCTACCAGATTCCTACCAATCACAATCACATCATTATCTTCGAGCATCGGGTTCTGAGAAACATTGCCCTCCAAAGCAGCTTTAGCATCTATCGAACGGTTGATTGTTCTACCTTGCTTTTCGTCGAACCGAATCAGGGCTATTTTCCGCAAGTCAGCAAGATTAACAGGCAAGTTGTTGAGAGCATCCAAAAACCTGCTGCCATTTTCAACGTAGAACGAGGTCAAACCACCACTAGCGTAACTCAAAACTCGAACGTAGATCCTGGGCTTAATCAGGGTAGACCGCGAAACCAGAGCTTTATCGTAGTCTAGGTTTTTCGTACTAGCGTCCAATTCCGGGATGACAATCACATCTCCCGATGCCAAAGGAAAATCGAACAAATCGTTACCCTTTGCTAGGGGAGTGTAGAGGTCGATTGGTTCCTCCACCGACGAGCCGTCCATCAGCGTCCGCCGCACTCGCACCTCCCGCAAATCGGCTTTTCCCGTGACTCCCCCCGCAAGCACCAAAGCAGCCGAAATTCGACCAGAACCCGCCGGAAGCGTGTAAAAACCAGGTTTGCTGACTTCTCCGGTGACAGTGATTTGGACGGGGACAGCAGCAGCAGCGAGGCTGTACCTGGATGCTAAATCTTGATCGGATTTGCGATCGGGCGTAACCTGTTTATACGGTACGACGATCGCATCTCCATCTTCCAAACGCAAATCCGGCGGAGCAATACCAGTTTGCAACGGTGTCAAAATATCAACAACTTGCTCCGCGACAGCACCGGACGGCAGAGTCCGCCGCACCCGCACCGCCCGCAGTTGGGCCGTAGGATTAGTCCCAGCAGCCGCCGCCAGAGCCGCAGGAAGCTGGGGGGTTTGCAGCAGATAAAAACCCGGTCTGGCAACCTCCCCCGTCACCGTCACCACTACGGGGCGCTGAACCAGCAAAGCAGCCGAGACTTGAGGATTTTTGATAAATTGGCCAAAGCGCTCCCGGAGGCGCTGCTGTGATTCTTCGACAGTAAGACCGCGCACATTTACTGTTCCGATTAGCGGCAGTACAATTACCCCTTCAGGGCTGATTGCACCTGTAAAACCTAGCTCTGGGAAGCGCTGAACTTGAACAGAAATCTGGTCTCCCGGGCCCAGGCGGTAGGGCCGATTCCGAAAAGCTGGGTTAATATCCCGGTTGAAATTAGCAGGCGGCGGTGGCGGTACAGGCAATGGCGGTGGCGCCACAAGTCGCTCGGAACCAGGAACAACAGATTGAGCTAAAGCCGTTTCCGAAAAATTTTTGCTATTAAAACCCCAGAATACAGCAGCAAAAGATAGAGTCCAAGCCGTTGAATGCAGGCCTGCCAAGGAAAGAGCGAGGCGATTTTTAATAGTGGATTTTCCCCGCATTTTCAGAGGATTTAAAAAAGTATTATTTTGAATAATGACCTGATTTGTAAGTTTCATTTAAATAGAGCGACGATAAAAAACAATAAGATATTTTAGGGGCGAGTTGAATCCGGATATTTACTAGGAAGCAGTTGATTTTGGCAAAAGCCGCCCACCCCCTAGGCCGATTTATTTGCACCTACCTGCTTACTGAAAGCGAAAAGTTTCTGTAATTAATTTAGCCTGAACACTTTCGGCAAGAGATTCGAGCAATGGTTGAGCTATCTTAATGTCGCCCTGCGGTTGAATGGGAAGGATGATACTGACAGCAACCCAAGAGGCGCGGCGGTTCGACAGTCTAGCAATGCTGTCTTCCCAAAACCAGCGACTGGTTGCTGGAGAACCCCCGTTAGGCCAAGCGTACCACTGCACGACAGCAAAAGTTTGTTGGGGAGTCCAGCTTCGGAAAAACCTCGCCTCGACAGTAGGCGGTGGCTGGTCGGGTATTGGTGCTAATTTAACTGTAAACCTCAAAGTGCGATGAGAATCGGTTTGCCACCGATGAAATCCATCAATATCTAGCCATTCCACTTGGGGCTGGTTTTTGGGGTAATTTTGAGGCAACAGCAATAAAATGGCAATTGTTCGATCCTTTTTAATTTCTTGAACTAACCATCTGTGAGCGCCAATTTGGACGTTATTCTGAACGCCTATAACCTGCCACCCAGGAATTTTTATCCCGTTTTGGCGCACACTTCTTAATTGCTTGAGGTTGGCAAGGGTTGGCGGGTTTGTCCAAGGCCATCTTCCGGTAGCGTAGCCGGGAATTGCTACAGCCCCAACCAATACCAGCAAAAACACCAGTACCATAATTTTAGATAATTGATACCGCCGCAGTAGTTTCTGTGCTGAAATCATCTGTTTCATTAATTGCCAGACTGATTTGGGAAATACTTTTCCATCCCGTTGAGGAGAAGTACCAATAACCCTAGTATACAAGCAGAATACAAATCTCCGCCCCATCCGGCGTGTAGCCAAGTAAAAAGCGCCTCTCTGTTGGTTCCGTGAAAGTAAGTTAGCAAGGTATTGCGAAAAATGTTGGAAGTGATGCTAATAATTGATGTAATCACTAAAAACAAAATGCTTTTTTTTCGAGACATCCAAACTCCCGTCCAATTCAGCAGAATTAAGCTGACATAAAGACTGGTAAACAGCATTTTCAAGCCTGCACAGTGTGGAGCAACTTCTACAATGCGCTCGTTTACGTACAGATAAATTTCTTCCACTCTCACGTTGATACCAACCTTAATTAATATCCAGCCTGATGCTTCAGCAATGAATTGCTGTAAGGGCAAGGCGTAGGGTTCTATAAGGTAAGGAATGTGGTTTGGCGAGGCCAGAAATACGAAAAAAAGCGGCATCGCCTGCAATTGCAAGCCGGGAATTCCTTTTAAAGATAAGCAAATGCTGGCCAGCATTAAGGGCAGGGATAAATTTACTAAATCGCTCAAGCGACTCAGATAAAAAAGTGTGGCTAGTACCAGCAAAAAGCCTCCCAAAGGATGCGGTGAGTTGGGCAAGCTGCGCCAGCACTTTCGGTTCATCCAAGCAATATAAGCTGCGTAGGGCAAACCAATTAGTCCGTGGCTGAAATATTCGTGTTCGATGCTGATGCTTTTGTTCAGCCAGCCGTCGTACCAATGTACTAGCAGGGGGGCGTACAGCAGCACTAGGAGCACCGTGATACTTTCTCCCAGGAGGTATCGCTTGAAAACAATGCGAATTTTGCGCTGGATGTGCATGGTTTGAGAAGTTTTGAGATTGCCGCGCTGGATTCGCAACGCTTTGCGGTTTTGAACTGTCAGTTATATTAATTCCGGTTGCACTCCTCATGATGGTTGACAGTTGACAGTTGACAGTTGACAGTTGACAGTTGACAGTTGACAGTTGACTAAAATTATGCTTTGGGGATACCTGACTGTTTGGAGATTTGAACCATACCGATGCAACAGTAAATGATATTAAAGATTGGTTAATTCCCCACAAAAACGCTTTGAGAACCGCACCTTACTGCTTGAATCACCTGTAGCATTAGTTTGAGGAACAATTAGCAATTCAATGATAGTACGATCGCCCGAACAACTTGCTCGATCTGAGTATTGCTCAATCCGGGATACATTGGCAATGATAAAATTTGTTGGCACAGGGTTTCTGCGTGGGGGAAGTCGCCGCGATTGCCTAAGTTTTGGTAGGCGGGTTGCAGGTGACAAGGTACGGGATAGTGTATACCTGTTTCAATGCCGTGTTGGGCGAGTCTTTCCTGAAGGGTGTTGCGGTCGATCCTCTTCGAGGGCTTCGCTAACGAGCTTTCCTCAGTAATTTGGATAACATAGAGGTGATAAATGTGACCGCTGCTGCTGTGGTTGGCGATGGGTACAATGCCTTTGTGTTTCAGGGGTTCTAGTAGAGTATTGTAGTGTTGGGCGGCGGCGGCGCGATCGCGATTCCATTTTTCTAAGTAAGGTAATTTAACGTTGAGTACGGCCGCTTGCAAATTGTCGAGGCGGCTGTTGGTGCCAATTTCTGTGTGCAAATATTTGCTGGGTGCTCCGTAATTACGGAGAGTTCGCATTTTTTCTGCGAGCTCTGCATCGTTAGTAATTAACATCCCGCCGTCGCCAAAAGCACCGAGGTTTTTACTGGGATAAAAGCTGAAGGCTGCTGCTTTCCCAATGGAGCCCGCGCGGTATCCTTCTCTGGAAGCTAGATGCGCTTGGGCGGCATCTTCAAATATGATTAAATCGTGGCGGTTCGCAAAATCTAAAAGCTGCCGAGGCGATACCATTTGACCGTAGAGGTGTACGGGGATAATTGCTTTAGTTTTCGAGGTAACTGCTCTTTCGGCTGCTGTGAGGTCAATCAGGGCGGTTTCCGGGTCGCAATCTACGAGAATAGGTATAGCTTTGGCTTGGAGGACGGCGATCGCGGTGGCAATAAAAGTGTTAGCGGGTATGATAATTTCGTCGCCCGGATTAATGCCACAAGCTTGGAGTCCCAGAGCGATCGCATCTGTTCCACAAGCCACTCCTACGCCGTATTTTACTCCAGAAGCTGCTGCAAATGCTGTTTCAAATTCGGCGACTGCTTGGCCTAAAATAAAGTCTCCTTGCTGGATTATTTTTCCCATAGCTTCTGCTATTTGGGATTGGATTGGTTGGTGTTGCAGGGAGAGATTTACAAAGGGAACTTTGGGCTGGCGGTTACTCATACATCAGAGGGATACGAATTATTTATATTAACATTTAGGTGCGGATATCTTTTAATTTCTTTTTTACCGCAGAGGGCGCAGAGAGCGCAGAGGAAAAGAGGAAGAGAGGAGAAAGCCTCGCGCACTTTTCTGGAGTTGTCAATTAAATCTAGGTTTTTCTGTAATATAGAATCATATAATTTTCCAGCAAGCGAAATCATGCAATACAAAAAACTCGGCGACAGCGATTTATCAGTATCTGAAATCTGTTTGGGTACGATGACTTACGGCCAGCAGAACACGGTTGCAGAAGCGGCCGAACAGCTCGATTTGGCGATCGATAGAGGAATCAACTTTATCGATACGGCAGAAATGTATCCTGTCCCTGGAAAGGCGGAAACTCAGGGGAAAACAGAGGAATATATCGGCGAGTGGTTGGCGAAACAGCAGCGGGATAAAGTCATTATAGCGACTAAAGTTGCGGGCAGAAGCACTCGATTAAAGTGGATTCGGGAAGGGAAAAATCAGATCGATCGCCCAAATGTCGAAAAAGCCCTGAATGACAGCCTGAAGCGCTTGCAAACTGACTACATTGACCTCTATCAGATCCACTGGCCCGATCGCTACGTCCCCTTATTTGGCGCGCCGGATTACGACATCGCCCAAGAACACGAAACTGTCCCGATTTTGGAACAGTTAGAGGTATTTGCTGACTTAATTAAAGCTGGCAAAATCCGCTATTTGGGTTTGAGTAACGAGACGCCTTGGGGAGTTTGCGAGTTTTGTGCGTTGGCTGAAAAACACGGCTTGCCGAAAGTTGTTTCGATTCAGAATGCTTTCAGTTTGAGCAATCGGACATTTCACCTAAATTTAGCAGAAACTTGCCGTTTTAAAAATGTCGGATTGATGGCTTATAGTCCTTTGGGATTTGGGCTGTTAACGGGGAAATACTTGAATGGAATTCCCGAAAATTCGAGGTTGGCTTTATTCGCTGGATTTGGTCAGCGTTACGATAAAACTAATCTGAATGATGCGGTGAAAGCGTATGTTGAGATTGCGGGTAAATATGGGATAAGTCCGGCGCAGATGGCTTTGGCGTATGTGCGATCGCGCTGGTTTGTAACTAGCACTATTATCGGTGCAACCAGTCTCGAACAGTTGGAGGAAAATATCGGTAGTTTGGAGGTGAATTTGGATCGGGAGATTATAGCGGAAATCAATGCGGTGCACGCTAAGTATCCGAATCCGACACCGTAAGTTTATCAGTAGGTTGGGTTGAGGTAACGAAGCCCAACTTACCACTTTAATATGCGAAAATTACATAAACAGAACTTACGCACTCCGCCCAAGAAACCGGGTTTTTTACTGAATCTGCGGGCTGTAACGAAGTTTTATCTCAAAAAACCCGGTTTCTGAGTTCCCCTGCGTAAGTTTTATTTGACGAAGTTTGAAACTTCTGGCTGGGAAAAGGTTTTTGAATGCGATCGCACTCACGTATTAGATGTGCTCAGAGGTTTTCTTCAGGAAGTGATGCAGCTAGCTGTAGATAAGGGTTACATCACCCTGGAAGAGAAGGAGGAATTGAGTCGTTTGGCTTTTGCTAGCAGTACGGATGCTGCGGTATTAGGCAAGTAGTTGGTTTGGGTGTGTTTTGGGCGATCGGCGTTACAGCCCAAGAGTGACAACGAGTACATGAGTTAAGAGGGTAGCCATCGCTCTACCTCTTAGGTGTTACAATTTATTACACTTTTATACATTAAGTGAGCAAAAGTGAGATAATTCTGGGAAACAATGACTGATTTAGGGATTTGTAACTCTATGAGTGAAAAAATATTTTCACCCCTGGTACAAGATAAGACAAGAACCCAAAGTGAAAGCATACAAACCGTCGTTTTAGGATTAAAAAATGGGCTAGTATACATCCCAGACTATCAGAGAGATGCGGAGCAATGGGACTCTCGAAAGAAATCTTTATTTATCGAGTCTCTTTTGAATAATTTAACGATTCCTGCTTTCTTTTTTGGGGAAGATGAAGATGGGAATAACGAGGTTATCGATGGGCAACAAAGGCTGAACACCATCTGGCAATTTGCCGATGATAAATTCACGATTAGCAATAATTCATCAATCGAATATTTAGCCCCTTTATCTGCTTTATATGCTGGAAGAAAGTTTAGCCAATTAAGTCAAAAATTAAAAACAATATTTAATACTTATCCACTAACCATAATTTATATTCCTAAAAGTATACCTTTACAGACCAAACTGGAAATATTCCGAAGAATCAATGAGGGAGGAACTCCTCTTTCTGGTCAAGATATTCGCTTGGCATATTATAGCCAGTCTAAAGCTGTTACTTTTATTCGTTTAGTCGGAATACATGATGACCCTAATGATATAGATGAAACACTATTGGAGGATAATGACGAGATTGAGACTATTAAGAAGCCATCACAGCGGATGCTTGAGTTAGCTCAAAATAAAGGGCTTTCAAATCCTTGGGATAAGTATCCTGATGCCAAAGATATGTGGTATCAATGGTGGGAAGGGAAAGAAAAAGCAAAAGGGCAAACCCCTTCTTTGATGTTCTTATGGTATTTAGTCTGTCTTGAACGTCTTTCGCTTGACAATCTTTTAAAAAGAGGTTCACATTTAAAATTGCCATTTGGAGGGCAGACAGAGAATGCGTTAGATATTTATTGCAATCAGCTTCAATATCAAGAATTTGAAGGAAAGTCGCACACGAACATAATTGCAAATTTAGACCTTATAACTGTTGATTATTTTCAAAAATTTGCTGAGTGGATGGAAATTATTTTATCTAGAGGAATGGTTGGTGTAGGGGTGGATAAATACAAGCAGATTGCTTTATTTATTGCAGGAGCGGTCGAATTAAATATAAGTCCACTCAAAGTGTCAGAGAAACAGTGGAATCTAATTAACAAGTTTATCCGTAAACCCAGAGAAACAGGGAAAACCATACTAGCCTATGATGGATATCCTGAAGCTAAAGGAAGTTGGGGTGGGAAAAGAGGACAAAAAGAACAGTGTGATGCTGCTACTGAAATCGCAAGAACCATTTTGAAGTTGATGAAGTAATAAATATTAAATGCTGTTTGATCTTCCAGCAGGGCTACAGTCATGCGACCCTAGGAGCAGAACCTTTCCTATATCCTGGAAAGAAGCTTACTTTAGGTTACACTTTAGTAACGAGTTAAAAGGTTATGTTTGCCCTCTCTGCACCAGAGTGTTTCGAGGTCCCAAAGGTTTTAAAGAACTTAAAGCCGATCATATTCACCCTTTTAGTAAAGGGGGATTAACCACTTGGAATAATTTACAACTTCTCTGCTTTAAATGCAATGGTCACAAAAGTAATAAGCTCTAGACCAAATAGGACACGACATTAAGAAATTTAATAATCTAATCTTGCTCAAGAATGCGATCGCTGCATCTGCTGTGTCGCGATCGCCCTTCCCATCCAAAAAATAGGACAATGGTAAAGGGCGATCGCACTTCACCCTAAAATCTTTCTCAACTAAACCCATGAGTACAATTCGCTTACAACTAGCCGAATACTTGAAATGTCGAGGTTTCACCCCCGAAAACTTAGTCGAAGCTGTCGGCGAAACACTCAATCCTGAAACCGTATACCAACTGATCGAAAAAGCCGAAAACCTCAACCACCTAGACTTATCCGTCCTAGCCGCCATTATAGATGGCTTGAGCAAACTCAATGGTTTTCCCGTTGGCATCGCAGAAGTGCTAATATTTTTTCCTGACATTTCCGAGGCAGGATTGGCAAAATCGCCTTGGCGTCAACTTTACCTAATCGATAATGAAATTCCTCCCTATGATTGGGGAGATGTAGACCCGATGAAACTTGGTCAACCCGTGCGCTATATACCGGGACTTGGAATGGTAATTCAGGACAATCAAAGTGCAACGAATAGCCAAGAAGATATCCAGCAATTTACTAGAATTACCTCCGATTCACAATTCATGGCGGGAAAACCTTGCATTCGCCACTTACCCATAACTGTTGAAACTATCATCTCAATGATGGCGTCTCACTATTCCACAGCAGAAATACGCCAAACTTATCCAGAACTTGAAGAAGAAGACTTTAAAGAAGTTCTAGCCTATGCTGCGTGGCGGATTAAAGAAACAAACCCGATCGACCTTGGCAATAAAAAGGTAGAGAAAATTTGTGAGTCAGCTACCTAATACGATCGCACTTTTTGCTGTTTTTCCTGCAAAAACTCCGCAAAGTCGCAGACTTCAGCCACTAACTCGTCAGGTAAATTATTTAAAACCGACAGTAAATGCTCTCGAATCCCCATGATTTAGTCTGCAGATTTTAGTAATTGCAACTGATGCGGATAAACTGTTTCAACACCAATCGTTTCCATAAATGCTCCCGGTTCATCCTCAGTTGCAGGCACAAAATCCCCGCCAACTTCCGCTTTAACCCATCCGCCAAATAATTCTACTAAATAAGCTTCACCATTCTTGAAAACCTCAACAATTGTCCCGGCTGTTTGTGGCGGTGCAATCTCGCCATCAGCGAGGGCGACTGCTTCGGTTAAAGTCACTGCATCCAATAACTGAAATTTGCTCATTCCTGTCTCCCAAAGCGTTGAGGAAATGCGGTAACAAATCTAGCAATATCTTCACCAAATACAACAATCCAACCTGTACGGATTTGCCAAGATACTCCCGATCGCCCTGTAACTAAAATAATAGCTTGGTAGCGTTCTCCATAGTCATTCTGTCCGACTGGCTGTAACAATTCTAGCGAGATTTGGGCTATAATTGCGTCTCGAATCGCCTCCGGTGACTCAAACCCCATCACCTCCCGCCAGAATTTCTGCTTATCTCCGCCTACTCCTGCTTCCGTGGCACTGCTGAAGAGATATTGCGCCTTAGCAATGGGAAACTCTAAACGAGTGGGTGCATTCATAGCATTGAGGTTGAGAGTTGATACTGGAGACTAGCTTTAATATCCTCAGCTTCCAAATAAGGATAAGCTGCCAAAATTTCCTCTACACTCATCCCATTTGCTACTAAACTCACTACCAAAGAAACAGTAATTCGCATTCCTCGAATGCAAGCTCTTCCTCCCATAATTTTTGGATCGAAGGTAATGCGATCGAACATCATATCCTCCCACTCTTCCTTAATGTCCCAATAGCTTATCCCGCAAATGCTTAATCCGATCGCGCAATTTACCCGCCTCCTCAAACTCCAACTTCTTAGCCGCCGCCTTCATCTGCGCTTCCAACCGCCCGATTAACTGAGGAATCTCATCCAAAGATAACTCATTTACCTGTTCGTAAACCTCCTCCAACTGCTGAGAATTCAGCTTGCGCGACACATCCAAAAATGCCAAAATCGCATTACTAGATCGCTTTTTCGCGATCGGCTGCGGCGTAATCCCGTGCATCTTATTGTACGCTAGCTGAATCCCCCGGCGTCGATCCGTTTCGTCGATCGCCTTAACCATACTATCCGTCAAATTATCTGCGTACAAAATAGCCTGTCCCTGAACGTGCCGCGCCGCCCTTCCAATCGTTTGAATCAACGAACGTCCCGATCGCAAAAACCCCTCTTTATCCGCATCCAAAATTACCACCAGCGAAACTTCGGGCAAATCCAAACCTTCCCGCAGCAAGTTAACACCAATCAATACATCAAACTTACCATCCTGCAAATCTTGGATAATTTCGATGCGTTGAATCGACTGAATTTCCGAGTGCAAATACCGCACTCTAATTCCCCTTTCCTGCAAATACTCGGTTAAATCTTCCGCCATCCGCTTGGTTAAAGTCGTCACCAAAACTCGCTCGTCCCGACTTACTCTCTCCTTAATTTCCCCCAACAAATCATCAATTTGTCCTTCCGTCGGGCGCACGAAAATAGTCGGATCTATTACTCCGGTAGGGCGAATTACTTGCTCTGCAACTCTGCCTTCAGATATTTCCATTTCCCAATCCCCAGGAGTAGCAGAGACAAAGATGCACTGATTCTCTTTTGCCCAGAATTCCTCTGCTTTTAAAGGGCGGTTATCGGCAGCGCTGGGCAATCGAAAACCGTGTTCGATCAATACTTTTTTGCGCGCTTGGTCGCCGTTGTACATCCCCCGAATTTGCGGCACAGTGACGTGAGATTCATCTATCACCAACATCCAATCTTTCGGGAAATAATCAATCAAACATTCTGGCGGTTCCCCGGCATTTCTTCCTGCTAAATGTCGCGAATAATTCTCGACTCCGTTGCAGTAACCTACCTCGCGCAGCATTTCCAAATCGTAGCGCGTGCGCTGTTCCAACCGCTGAGCTTCTAAGAGTTTACCCTGTTTTTCAAATTCTGCCAGTCGGTCTTCTAATTCGAGTTCTATTCCTTGGCAAGCTGCCTCTAATTTATCTTCTGCCGTGACAAAGTGGCGGGCTGGATAGATATTTAAAGCCGTTGAACTTTGCAGGATTTTACCTGTTACGGGGTCAACGTAGCGAATGGCATCGATTTCGTCGCCGAAGAATTCAACGCGAATAATTCTATCTTCGTAAGCGGGGCCAATTTCCAAAACATCGCCTTTGACGCGAAATTTGCCTCTGCCTAAATCTATATCGTTGCGGCTGTATTGGACGTTGACTAAATCACGCAAAACTTGCCGCTGGTTGACTTCCATTCCTACTTGCAAAGGAATAGCAGCTTTCAGGTATTCTGCGGGCATTCCCAAACCGTAGATGCAGCTAATTGAAGCAACTACAATCACGTCGCGGCGTTCAAAGAGCGATCGCGTGGCGGAGTGCCGCAGCATATCTATCTCGTCGTTAATTGCTGCCGTTTTCTCAATGAAAGTATCGGTGACGGCGATGTATGCTTCAGGTTGGTAGTAGTCGTAATAACTGACAAAGTATTCGACTGCATTGTTCGGGAAAAAATTTCGCAGTTCGTTGCACAGTTGAGCTGCCAGGGTTTTGTTGTGTGCTAGGACTAAGGTGGGTCTGCCGACTTTTTCAATCACCGAGGCAATGGAGAAGGTTTTGCCCGTACCTGTGGCACCGAGTAAGGTTTGAAATCGATCGCCCGCTTCGATGCCTTTGACAAGTTGCTCGATCGCTAGCGGTTGGTCGCCTGTGGGCTGGAAGGGCGCTTGCAATTGAAAAGATGCTGCCGCAGTTACCATAGGAAAATGTAGCTATTACCCATAAATCTTAACAAAAATGCAGAGATTCTGCAATTTCGTTAAAAAAATAGTTAGACTTTGTAATATTATTTTAATCATCGGCCGAAATAGCAAGCAGAAAGTCCAGAAAAGCAGTTGTCCGAACCCAGCAATCAACAGCAATAAGCGAGGAAAAGAATTATGGATACGCGCAGCACAGGTACAGGCAAAGGCAAAGCGATCGCCCGCCGCGGCAAAGGCAGTTCCAAAAGCCAACCGACAGAACCCACGGATGCCAAAGCCACAGGAATTCAACTTTATCGGCCGCAACTCATGCATGACAACCGCCCCGTCGGCCCAGACGATTTTACCATCAGCGAGACCGTCTCGATGTCGGGGAATCGCCCGATCGGCATTAGCACCCTGCACCTGAGCGAAACCTACGGCATTGTAGGCAATCGCCCAGTCGAATCCAGCGACTTTGAAGTGGTTGCTACAATCGGCAATCGCCCGATCGGTTCCAGCGCCATGCAAGTCAGTGAAATGTTCAGTATGTCCGGTGCTCGCCCTATTGCCATCAGCACTCTTCACATTGATGAAGTTTACTCCACAATGGGAGGAAACCGCCCCATTGCCTCAAACGAAATTGACGATAGCTCAACATTAATGGGCTTCTTAGATTAATTAGTCATTGGTCATTAGTTATTAGTTTTTCGCTGTTAACTAATGACTAATCAAACTTTTTTAGACAAGTTATTGAGCAACGCGATCGACCAATTGAATCGTCTCAAGTGATTTATTTAACCCTGCCAATTTTAACAATCGGCATTGCTGATTTATGGTATGAAAAACTCAATCTGCCAAAAATGAAACAAGCGCGTCAGAACATCTTCGGAGTTTCCAACTTATCTATTTTGCTCCCGTGAGTCAGCAACACCCTAGAAGTGATTTTTACCCTAAATGAGAGGGAATATCAAACCGTGTCTATCTGGATTATTCGTCATGGTCAAAGTCAATCCAATGCAGGGTTGGCAACTATTGGGCCCCATGAAAATGCCTTAAGTGAATTGGGCGATCGACAATCAAGATGTATTCCAACCGCCGTTAAACAAACTCCTGACTTGATTGTGACTTCACCTTATCTCAGAACACAACTCACTGCTCAACCATTGATTGAACAATTTCCACATACACCCGTTGAGGTTTGGCAAGTTCAGGAGTTTACCTATCTGGGCCTACAGTTCGATCGACCAACCACAATCCTGGATCGCAAACCTCTGAGCAAAGCTTACTGGGACCGCTGCGACCCTGAGTATGTCGATGGAACCAACGCCGAATCGTTGGTTCAACTGATGGAACGAGTCCGAACTTTCCTAAACCAGTTGCAACAACAATCCGGTTTTGTAGTTGTCTTTTCACATGGATTTTTTATCAAAGCAATGCTGTGGCAGATTTTGGCTAACCCAACGGTAATTGATGCCGTTGCGATGACTCGGCTTTTGGGATTTTCGCGAGGATTTCCAGTACCGAATGCGTCTATTTTGCAGATGGAATTTGATTCAGGTGGGATAGCTCATTGGAGTTCCTTCATCACCAATCATCTGCCACCAGAGCTAGAATCGGCAGCACCCGATGCAACTGTGGCGAGTGATGCAGGCGATCGACCCTCGTAACCTACCTAACCTACATTTACTGGAACAATGCCCCAACTAACGCCAGAGTGGCGTTGCTGATTTATGGTATGAACGAGTCAATCTGCAAAAAATGAAACAAGCGCGTCAGAACATCTTCGGAATTTCCAACTTCTCTATTTTCATACGATGATTCTGCAACGCCTAACAATACTTTCGCCATTGTTAAAGAGCTCAACGGGGTCATGAAAAGCACGAGCGAAAAAGCGCTACACATCTCTATTCCTAAGGAATGAGAATTAAATAACTTCGACTCTTGAAAGTGGGATGGGCGTCCCGCCCGTCCAAAAAGGACGGGCGGGACGCCCATCCCACAATAACAATTAAAA
>NZ_JAUBPT010000295.1:0-3957 GCF_036700905.1 Microcoleus sp. S13_C3
TGAGTTTGTGTGGAACAGGCATCTTGCCTGTTGTTGAATAAAATTGAGTTTGTGTGGAACAGGCATCTTGCCTGTTGCTAAGCGAGAATGGTGCAACATCTCAGTTAAATCCGTTACCCAATCTGTTGCCGAACTTCCCTCTGCTATATGTTAAGAATAACTGAAATAAAACTCCCCCTAGATCATCCTCAAGATGCGATCGCCGATGCCCTTCTCAAAAAGCTGCAAATTCCCCCGGAAGAATTGCTCGGCTATTCCATCTTCAAGCGCAGCTACGATGCTCGTAAAAAAGGAGAAATCCTCCTTGTCTATATTGTGGATGTAGAGACGACACAGGAAAAGCAACTTCTCCAACGCTTCAAAAAAGATCCTCATGTGATGGTAACACCAGACACGAGCTATCGCTATGTAGCCAAAGCCCCCAGCAATTTGACGATTCGCCCCATTGTGATTGGTACAGGGCCGTGCGGTATGTTTGCAGGTCTGATGCTGGCACAAATGGGGTTTCGCCCTATCCTTTTAGAACGCGGAAAAGCAGTGCGCGATCGCACAGTTGATACCTTTGGATTTTGGAAGAAAAAAGCAGAATTCAACCCAGAATCTAACGCCCAGTTTGGCGAAGGTGGTGCGGGTACTTTTTCCGATGGCAAACTCTACAGCCAAGTTAAAGATCCTCAGCATTATGGACGCAAGGTGCTGACGGAACTTGTGAATGCGGGAGCTTCACCGGAAATTTTATATATTAACAAACCGCATATTGGCACGTTCAAACTGGTGGGAATTGTCCAAAGTCTTCGCGCCCAAATTGAAGCATTAGGCGGAGAAATTCGGTTTCAAAGTCGTGTGGAAGATATCCACATCGAAAATGGAAAAGTGCAGGGACTTACCCTCGCCAGCGGAGAATATATTGCTAGTAATTATATAGTTCTGGCGGTGGGACACAGCGCCCGCGATACTTTTGAAATGTTGTTTTCGCGCGGGGTTTACATCGAACCTAAACCTTTTTCCATTGGTTTTCGGGTAGAACATCCGCAGACTATCATCGATCGCTGTCGTTTTGGCGATCGGGCGGGCCATAAGCTTTTGGGCGCCGCCGATTACAAACTGGTTCACCATTGCCAAAACAATCGTTCTGTGTATAGTTTCTGTATGTGTCCCGGTGGTTTGGTAGTGGCGGCTGCGTCCGAACCGGGGCGACTTGTCACTAATGGGATGAGTCAATATTCTCGCAATGAACGCAATGCTAACAGCGGGATTGTGGTAGGTATCACGCCGGAGGATTATCCCGGTCATCCCTTAGCAGGAATTGAGTTTCAGCGTCGCCTAGAAGAACGGGCATTTGAGTTAGGAGGTGGCACTTACAACGCCCCTGGGCAGCTTGTGGGGGATTTTTTGGCGAATCGCCCTTCCACGGCGCTAGGGGCTGTGCAGCCGTCTTATACGCCGGGAGTTGTGATGACTGATTTGAGCGAAAGTTTGCCAGATTATGCGATCGCAGCTATCCGCGAAGCACTTCCGGCTTTTGACAAACAGATTAAAGGATTTGCGATGGATGATGCGGTTTTGACTGGGGTGGAAACGCGCACTTCTTCACCAATTCGGATTAAACGCAAGGAAGATTATCAGAGTTTGAATACAGAAGGCCTTTATCCTGCTGGGGAAGGTGCAGGATATGCGGGTGGAATCCTGTCGGCGGGGATTGATGGGATTAAGGTGGCGGAGGCGGTTGCTTTGAGCATATTGCAATCTTCAAATCACAAAATTTGAGGCGGGATTTGAGGATTTTTAGATGATTTGAAGATTGCCGTCAACCGTCAACCGTCAACCGTCAACTCTGTTCAAACAGCAGCTAAACGCGATCGAATTTCCGTATCGGTATACTCCGGCGTCCAGCCTTCTGTGGTGGTAAAATAGCGCACCGCTTTAATTTTCCGGGCTGCTGTCAAATAAAACCAGTGTTCTGTATTCGCCGGCACGTTGATAAATTCTTCCGGCTGCACTGTGAGTTCGACTTGGCTGCAGTCGGGCCGCACGAAGCCGAAAATGCCCTCGCCTGCTACGATATAGCGGACTTCATCATCGGCGTGGATGTGGCACTTGTTGAATTTGGACAGCATGGTGTCGAGGTTGGGAATGTCTGGGTGCAGTACAATTAAGTCGCGATCCTGATAGCCTGCACTTTCCGACAATTGTTGAAAGTAGCCGTCGAGGGCTTGCAGCACTTGCTCTTTTTGATTGTCGTCAAGAGCATCTTTAGCTAACAAATTTTGAATTTCAGCGCTGTCACCCACGGGCCAGCGGTTGAGTTGAATGTTTAAGGAAGCGAGTTCTCGGGTAATGTCGCTTTGTTGAGTGTAGGTTGTACCGTTTTCGAGTCGCAGGATAGCCATTTTTGCACGTTCCAATTTTTGGGTGAGGCGATACACAGGCACTCTGAAAGATGTTTGTCGATCGCGCCTGTACCAGAATCACAATTTTAACGCTAATTTGAACAGGCTTTCCGCCCTGTTCCACAACTGTTCAATATTTGTCGCCATAATATTGATAAGTCAGGCGCCAGCTAGCACCAGCAGCGATCGGCAATCCTGATATCTTAAATGTAACTTTTGCAACAACTATGCCTACTTATACGGGAATTTCTAGCGAAGCTTTTCAACATCCCCTCGATCGCCAAGCTGAGGAAGCGTTACGCAGCGTGCCTGGATTTGACTTAATTGCCAGCAAATTTGTAGAATTTGTCTACGAACGACCGCAATTCGTTTACTTAATGGGAAATAGCATTCAAGTCGGGCCACGCCAATATGCCAGCATTTATCATATATTTCGGGAGTGCTTGCAGGATTTAGATGTTTTTCCCGAACCGGGTTTGTTTGTTTCTCAGAATCCCTCAGTTAACAGCTATGCCCTGGGAAAAAACCAGCCTTATGTAGTATTAAACACTGGTCTTTTAGACTTATTGGAGGAGCCAGAAATTCGGGTAGTATTGGCTCACGAGTTGGGACACATTAAATGCGGTCATCCAACTTTAAATCAAATGGCGACGTGGGCGATGAGCGTTGCCTCGACAATTGGCGAGATGACTTTCGGGCTGGGAAATATGGTCGGTAGCGGTTTAATTTACGCTTTTTACGAGTGGCGGCGCAAGGCGGAATTATCGGCAGACCGGGCGGCTTTGTTGGTAACGGATGACTTAAACAGTGTGATGAAGACGATGATGAAACTTGCGGGAGTTAGCAGTAAATATGCTGACCAATGCAGTTTGCAAGAATTTATCCGCCAGTCTGACAACTATCAAGAGCTCGATCGAGACAATCTCAACCAAGTGTATAAGTTTTTACTTTACAACGGCGGCCAGGGTGTGATGCTCAGTCACCCTTTCCCCGTGGAACGTCTGCGGTATTTGCGAGACTGGGCAAGTTCCGAGGAATACCGCCAAATTAAGCTGGGGAACTACAAGCGGGCTGTAGCTGAGGGTGCGGTTGATGTGAAGTCCCAAACGCCTAACAGCGAGACGGAGGCTTTGCGCCGTCAAATTGAAGAGTTGCAGCGGGAGATCGATCGGCAAAAATCAAAGCGAAACTAAGTTTAAATTCCTCGTCCCCTGGCTCCTCGTCCCCTGGCTCCTCGTCTCCAGGCTCTGCCTGGGGATGCAGATCCAGAGGCTCTGCCTCTTCCAATCCAGGCTCCTCGTCCCCAGGCTCCTCGTCCCCAGGCTCTGCCTGGGGATGCAGATCATCCAGAGGCTCTGCCTCTTCTAAAGCGAGGATTAGCGAGGCAGAGCCTCTGGATCTCGGTTCCCAGGCAGAGCCTAGGAACCAGCTAACAAGCTAAATGTTTTGTTGAAAATTTACCGGATTTGAGGGAGGGGGAAACGTAAAAGGAATCCCCAGACTGAGTTTATGTAGTGTGAGATTTATGAAGCTTATAGATTATGTTTTTTTACAATTTGAGATACGT
>NZ_JAUBPT010000296.1:0-3920 GCF_036700905.1 Microcoleus sp. S13_C3
AAAATTTGGGCTACAAGCCTTGTCTAGTAAAAAATCAGCAAAAAATCAGTGTGTAATTAATTCTGTCCAATTACTTACTTAGCCCAGATGTAAACATACTTTTTTTTCTTTAATATTCTCCGAACTTGTCCTCCACTTAATTTTATTCCTGTGGACTTTTCTAAGTATGTTGCTAATCTCTGCGCTGTCCATCGTCCAAAATCCTATCCTAATTCTTGAGGGTCTTTTTCTATAGTTTCTAATAATATATTTATATATTCATCTGTGGCTTTTTTGTGATTCCCCTTCATCCTTTCATCTATTAGACTTTCTAGATTGTCGGGGTCTCCCTTCATACACCAATAAGATACTTTGTTGACTGAACAACCCAAAAAGTCAGCGATTTTAGATTGTGTTTTGCCGTCATTGAGCAATAATAAAATCAGAATTTTTTCTCTGACATTTGCATTTTCTTCCTCTTTTAAAGCTTTCTGTAGTTTCTCTATTTGTGTGAGATTGAGATGGTTTTTTGCTGGCATTTTTGTATTGATTGACTAAACTAAATTTTTATTATACCCTATTTAAAGGCACAACAGCTTAAAAAGAAAACTATCATAAACTCAAACCCTTGCCCAATCACGCGATTGACTGTTTCTAGCACACATCAAGCATAGCAAGTTCGGTAGAGCCAATATTATCTATCTCTCCCTTCACTAATTTTGGTACTTGTCCGTATATTTTTCCAGGCAGTCTTGGAAGTCAGGGTAAATTTAGGATTAGCGACGAAACTAATCAGCAGAGCAACGCTCCAGTTGAAGTTAATCACCTAGTTCGTCGAGATGATATGTCAAATGGATTAAGATTTTTGCCAGGAATTGCTGCTCCAGAACCTAATCTTATAAATGAATGGCCAGGTACTGGAATAGGAAACTCTGTAGAATCACACGCACTTACAAACTACATAGATCCAAATTTGCCGGGAAGAACCCCAGAGCAACAACAGGCAGTAAATGAGTCTTTCAGTGCAGCTACGCAAAAAATCCAGAATTTACTCAATTTTGACTCCGGTGTTTATCCCGAAAAGAAAAAAGGACAAATTGAACTTGCAAACACAAGCGTAACTGAGGGTAATTCTGGTACAGCAAATACAGCAGTGTGGACAGCTACACGCTCTGGTGATACAAGTAAGTCAGAGACATTCACAGTCAAGTATGGTAGCAACCAAGACACAGCTAAGGTGGGTAAAGACTATCAAGCTGGTCAAGGTACGGTTACTTTCCAACCAGGAGAAAGTAGCCTTACTATCAGAGTGCCCATAATTGGAAATAGAAGGATTCAGCCAGATAGAACTTTTACACTCACGCTCGAAAAGCCGGACACTGAGAACAATACAACCCCTAGTGAGAACAATGCCACTCCTGCTCCTCAAAATTCTTCTACAAATGAAGACTGTTCTACTGTTGGTACAGGCACTATTATTGATGATGACAAAGGCAAAAATGGCCAAACTTACAACGACCCCCGCATCGTTACCATCGACAAACAATATCACGACTTCCAAGCGGCCGGAGAATTCACGTTAATTGAATCAACAACTGGCGATCTAAAAATTCAAGTCCGACAACAACCTGTTGGTAACAACCCGCGCAGTAATGTTTCAGACAACACCGCCGTAGCAACAGTTTTGGCTGGAAAACGCATAGGAATTTACAAAGACCAAGGACTTTTAATTGATGGCCAACCAACCCAAATTGCCAACGATGATTCAATTGCCATTGGAGAAGGCCGTATCTATCGCGAAGGGAACACATATACTGTTGTTTATCCCACAGGCGATCAATTAGTTGCAAAGGTAGGAAGTCGGGTCAATGTTGAAGTTTACCTCACCGACGATCGCGAAGGCAAAGTCAAAGGACTACTCGGCAACTTCAACAAAAACCCCAAAGATGACCTAGCAAAACGCGACGGAACTGTAATTCCTGAACCAGTTTCCCAACAGCAACTTTATGGTGAATACTCTGATAGCTGGCGAGTCAGTCAAACTGAATCCTTATTCGACTACAAACCAGGCGAAAACACCAACACCTTTACCCTGAAAAATTACCCCCGCCAGAAAGTTAAAATCTCCGACTTAACCCCCGCTGATGTTGCAAAAGCCGAACAACTAATAGGCGATCGCATCAAAAATCCCACCACCCGCGAAGCTGCTATCATCGACCTCGTACTCACGGACTTGGATCCAGACATTCTTGAGGAAGCAATCAACGCACCAGATCCAGATAGCGTACTTGCGATCGCCCTTCCATTCACCGCCAACAGCGACTTTACCACCACCACCGTCAACACAGCTACAACAATAGATATCCTAGCCAACGATACCACCGCAAAAGACCCCCTCTCCATCAAAGAATTCAACACAAAATCTGTTGCCGGCGGCATCATCACCCTCGACAACAACAACACCCCAGACGATAAAAGCGACGACAAACTCACCTACACCCCACCACAAGACTTCACCGGCACCGATAAATTTAACTACCTCCTAACAGACGGCAAACAAATACAAGCCGCCACCGCTAACATCAACATCAACAGCCTCAAACTTGACAACCTTTCTGGCAATAACGGCTTCGTCCTCAACGGCACAGAAGCAGGTAACTTCTCAGGAGTTGCTGTCAGCAAAACCGGAGATATCAACGGCGACAAAATTGACGATATCATTGTCGGATCGTTCGGTGCAGACCCCAATAACATCAACGCCGCAGGCAAAAGTCAAGTCATCTTTGGCACTCAAAAATTCCCCGCCAGCGTCAACCTTTCCCAACTCAACGGTCAAAATGGTTTCACCCTCAACGGCACCGATGCCGAAGGTTTTAGCGGCGGCACAGTCAGCAGTGCCGGCGATATCAACGGCGACGGCATCAAAGACTTTATTATTGGTGCTTTTGGTGCTACTGTCAACGGTCAAAATAATGCCGGAAAAACTTACATTGTCTTCGGCACAAATCAAGCATTTCCTGCTAACTTCAGCCTGGCTAACTTGAACGGAAATAATGGTTTTGCCGTGACAGGAACCAACACCTTTGACTACGCCGGCCTCTTTGCCACTGGCATTAGCGATATTAATGGCGATCGCATTGACGACGTACTCATCAGCGCACCCGGCCCCCTCGGTGGCACACCCGGTAAAAGCTACGTCATCTACGGCCGCACCACAGGTTTTTCTCCTAACTTAAACCTAGCTGAAATTAACAACAATAACGGCTTTGTAATTAACGGCATCGACGGCAATTCTAGCGGTACAGCCAGCAGCGGCGACATCAACGGCGACGGCATCCCAGACCTCGTAATTGGTGCAGATGGCGGTACTACCAACGGCGGCATTAATGCAGGCAAAACCTACGTTATATTCGGCCAGCAAGGAGGATTTTCTGGCAGCGTTAACGTCCCAGAATTAAATGGAACTACCGGATTTGTCATCGCCGGCCTCACTCCCGAAGAACGTTCTAGAATCGCACTTGCGGCCACAGGAGATATCAACGGTGACGGCAATAAAGACATCGTAATTGGTGCTCCCGGTGCGACAGTTGGCGACCAAATTAACGCAGGCAAAACCTCTGTGATTTTTGGCAAAAAAGAAGCATTTCCTGTCATTGTCAATCCGGCTGAATTGAACGGCACTAATGGTTTTACAATCTTCGGTTTCGATGCTGAAGGTTCAGCCGGAAATGCCGTTAGCTATGCCGGAGATATCAACAAAGATGGCTTTGACGACTTATTAATAGGAGCCTCCAGCGCTAACTCTGACGATAAAAACAATGCAGGCAAAACCTTTATTGTTTTTGGTAGCAAGGAATTTCCCGCGGGTGCATCTCAGTTTGGCAAATACATCAAATTGAAAGTTGACCGTTGAGATAAGCACAGCGAAGAGCAAGGATAGA
>NZ_JAUBPT010000297.1:0-3842 GCF_036700905.1 Microcoleus sp. S13_C3
ACAGTCAACAGTCAACAGTCAACAGTCAACAGTCAACAGTCAACAGTCAACAGTCAACAGTCAACAGTCAACAATCACCTGACGGTGCAACCGGAATTGATATAACAACTACCCATTACCCAAATAATGTTTGCAGATTTCTTTATTAAACGACCAGTCTTTGCTAGCGTCTGCGCCTTAATTATTATCTTGGTAGGCGCAATCAGCATCCCCAGCATACCTATCGAGCGCTTCCCCGACATTAGCCCTACCCAAATCAACGTCACAGCTAACTATAGCGGGGCGAGTGCTGAAATTGTCGAAAATGCCGTTACCAACATCCTAGAAAGGCAAATCAACGGCGTTGAAGGACTCAAATATCTAACTTCCAGTAGTAGTAACGATGGTACTAGCACCATTACAGCTACCTTTGATTCATCGCGCAACAAAGACATTGCCGGCGTCGATGTTCAAAATCGAGTTGCCGTTGCTCAGCCACAACTACCAGATGCCGTACAACGCACAGGAGTTAGAGTTACAAAACAATCTACAAGTCTCCTATTAGCGATCGGTTTATTTACAGAAAATAAAGAATACGACACCATATTTTTGAGCAACTACGCTGACCTATATTTAGCAGATGCTTTAAAGCGGGTAAAAGGTGTTGGCGACGTGCGAATTTTTGGGGAAAGACGCTATGCAATGCGTTTATGGATAGACCCCAATAAATTAGCAGCGCGCCGTCTCACCATGCAAGATGTCACGAGGGCTCTCAACGAACAAAACTTGCAAGTTGGTGCTGGGAGAGTTGGCCAAGAACCTGCTCCACAGGGACAAATGTATCAAATTGACTTGCGTGCTGAAAGTCGCCTCAAAGAACCAGCAGAATTTGAAGAAATTGTCCTCAAAACAGAGACCAATGGAACGTTAGTTAAATTAAAAGATGTGGGGAGAGCAGAACTAGGGGCAGAGAATTACAGCTCATTTCTGCGATTTCGAGGCAATGATGCAGTAGGTTTAGGAATTTACCAACTGCCTGGAAGTAATGCTTTGAATGTTGCCCATGCCGTCAAAAAAGAAATGGAAAAACTAGCTGTTGCTTTCCCTCCGGGGTTGATACATAGAGTAGCGCTAGACACGACTTTGTTTGTAGAAGAGTCGATGGCAGAAGTAGTCAAGACATTATTTGAAGCAGTCTTGCTAGTGGTGATAGTTATTTTTGTTTTCTTGCAAGACTGGCGCACAACTATTATTCCTATCATCACAATTCCAATTTCTTTGATTGGGACGTTTGCCTTTATCAAAGTTTTCGGATTTACGATTAACAGTTTATCTCTGTTTGGTCTGACATTAGCGACGGGATTAGTGGTTGATGACGCTATCATTGTAGTAGAAAATATTGACCGCCTGATCCGCCAAGGGATGAATGCCCGCGAAGCAGCTTTTGAGTCAATGCGGGAGCTTTTTAGCGCTGTAATTGCGACTTCTTTAGTGTTGATGGCAGTGTTCGTGCCAGTGGCATTTTTCCCCGGAACTACGGGAGCGCTTTATAAACAATTTGCGCTGACAATTGCTTTTTCAGTATTGCTGTCTACCTTTATTGCTATTACTCTCACGCCCTCACTTTCAGCTATATTACTGCGTAGGGGGCCGAAGTTTGGGGGCCCGCTAGGTTGGGTTTTTGACCGTTTTAATGGAGTTCTCAATTGGGTACAGCGGCAATATCGGAAATCCTTAATATTTCTCACAGGAATTAAGACTATTGTCACCCTCGTGTTCATCGGTTCTCTGGGAGTAACAGCTTGGCTTTATTTATCAGTGCCCACAGCATTTATCCCGGAAGAAGACCAGGGCTATTTTATGACAATTATTCAAGGACCCCAGGGTGTTTCGCTGCAATACACTCAGAAAGTAATGGATCAAGTAGAACAAGAAATCCTCAAGCTTCCTGAAGTTGTCGGGACTTTTTCAGTGGGTGGATTTGGTTTTAGCGGTAGCACTTCTAATCAAGGCATTATATTTACTACACTTAAAGCCTGGGATGAACGTCACGGAGAAGATCAAACTGTACAAGCGATTATTGGTAAGTTGCGGGGTAAGTTTTTCTCGATTCCAGAAGCGAGAATTTTCCCTGTGAATCCGCCGGCTATTCAAGGTTTAGGTCAATTTGGGGGTTTCCAATTTCAATTGCAAGACCGCAAAGGTAACGGCGGTTTAGATGGCTTAGTCCAGACTATGGGCGGGATTTTGAAGCAGGCAAATCAGACACCGGGATTGCAAGCGGTATTTAGTACATTTGCTGCGAATACGCCTCAGTTAATTGTGGAGGTAGACCGCAATCGAGCTAAGGCTCTAGATATTCCCATTAATGATGTTTTCAGTACGTTACAAACGGCTCTGGGTGCTCAGTATGTGAACGATTTTAACCTGCAGCAGCGCAATTATCGGGTGTATGTTCAGGCGGACAAACAGTTTCGTGATAACCCTGAAGATATTGGGAAATTGTATGTGCGTTCTGGAAAGAATGAAATGATTTCTTTGAGCAATTTGGTGAAGATAACTCCGGTGGTGGGAGCTCAAACTGTTAACCACTACAATTTATATAGGTCAATTGAAATTACTGGCTCTCCGGCTCCGGGAGCGAGTTCGGGACAGGCGCTAAAATCGATGGAAAAGGTGTCGGCTGAAGTTTTACCCTCTGGTTTTGGCTATGAATGGTCGGGGAGTTCTTTAGAAGAAATTGAATCGGGCGGTCAAGCACCGATTATTTTCGGTTTGGGGCTGATTTTCGTGTTCTTGGTGTTGGCGGCTCAGTACGAAAATTATGTCGATCCTTTCATTATTTTGCTATCGGTGCCTCTGGCGATTTTGGGTGCGCTTTTAGCTCAGTCGTTGCGGGGTTTGGCGAATGATGTTTATTGCCAGATTGGTTTGGTGATGTTGATTGGATTGGCTAGTAAAAATGCGATTTTAATCGTGGAGTTTGCGAACCAGTTACGGGAGCGGGGATATCCAATTGCTAAGGCGGCAGTTGAGGCTTCTCAAGAGCGTTTACGACCGATTTTGATGACTTCTCTGGCTTTCATTTTGGGTATTGCTCCTCTGGTTAACCCAGAAGGTGCGGGTGCAGCTAGCCGCCGATCGCTGGGGAATGCGATCGCCGGAGGGATGGTTGTTTCTACTTTCTTGAGTTTGTTTATGGTGCCGGTTCTGTATGTGGTGGTTGTCTCGGCTCGCGATCGCTTTAAGAAGCGCGATCGCCCGCAAAATCCGCCGGAGGATGGCACAATTTTGAATGGCAAAACGACTCCCCACGAGGAGATTGAACGCGACAAAGTATCGCCGTTGTAGTTGGTAAGTTGAAAAGGCGATCGTTTTGTGAGTTGAATTGGTACGATCGCCCAAAACCCGCCAATCCCGCATCAAAACCCCCAAAGTCCCCAGGTTAGTCCGGGGATCAATTCTTCAATCCCAAATCTAAAATCTAAAATCTAAAATCTAAAATCTAAAATCTAAAATCGATTGACGGCGGCCCCCATCTGCGGCTACGCTTGGAAGTGAGAGGTTGCTTGCTTGTAGAGGAGGCAGCCCGCGTCGCCCAAAAATCTAGTTGCACTGCCCAAAGCTGTTGGTAGCAGCAATGGACAGCTAACCGCCAAACTGATACCAGCAGTCTGGAGGCTAACGGAGTATCTTAACATCCTCTGTAGCCGCCCTGCTATGTGTTGAACTGCGGGGCGGCTGGGTTTTTGGGTTTTTCTAGAAAACCCAAAACCAGGAGAACATAATAAGTAATTGGACAGAATTAATTACACACTGATTTTTTGCTGATTCTTTACTAGACAAGGCTTGTAGCCCAAATT
>NZ_JAUBPT010000298.1:0-3673 GCF_036700905.1 Microcoleus sp. S13_C3
CTTTAAATTCAGTTCCAATTCTAGTTGTTAACATTTCTTTACTTACCTTTGTTTTTTTATACCGACCTACTTATCAGCTTTGATGTACACACGCTGCTTTATGGTGCGATCGCAATTATCATCGGTTTTCAAGCAGTAACTTTCGCTTTTTTCACCAAGATTTTTGCCATCAGCGAGAAATTCCTGCCGGAAGACCCCAAACTAAACAAAATATTTCGCTATGTCACCCTAGAGACAGGATTGATTGTCGGAGTCACGCTGATTTTAATCGGAATAGTGGGCTCGTTCTTGTCATTAACTATCTGGAGCGAAACGGCTTTCGGTTCTCTCGATCCTTCTAAAACTCTGCGTTTGGTTATTCCCTCGCTCACTTGCCTGACTGTTGGTTTGCAGATGGTTTTGTCGAGCTTTTTTCTCAGCGTGCTGAGCTTGAAGCGTAGGTGATAACATTAAAGTTCCTGCCAACATTCCTCAAAACTAAATTTCCATGCAGAGGAAGTTCAGGGCGATCGCACGGCAGGCAATATCGGGGCCGCTGGAGCCAAATTTCAGACTATCTGGTATAATCAAACAGGTAGCTTTAATGCTCAAAATTGTTATAATAGTAAAAATAAAGAATAGTTGATATTAGCTATGCAGCGAATATTTGAGGCTATATTAAAGGGAAACCTTTTAGAATGGGCGAATGAGGTTCCAACACAGGGCAATCGGCCTGTCAGAGTTTACGTTACTTTACAAGAAGAGCGATCGACTTTAAGTGCGGAGTTTCGCCGTCAGAGAATAGTTGAAGTATTGGAAAAAATTGCAGCAAATAATGTCTTTGCTGAGATTAGCGATCCAGTGGAATGGCAGCGAGATTTGCGTCAAGACCGTCCACTTCCAGGTAGGGATGAATAATGAATGTTGCTAGACAGTAATATTATTATCTACGCTTCCCAGCCAGAAAACTCGCAGATTAGGCATTTTATTGGCGAAAATGACATAATTGTGTCGGCAATAAGTTACCTTGAAGTCTTGGGTTATCATCGGCTAACTGAAGAGTATAGATTGTACTTTGAGGAATTCTTTGGTGTGGTGGAGGTTGTACCAATTTCTAACACTGTACTCGATCGCGCAGTGCTGTTGAGACAGATGAGGAGAATGACTCTTGGGGATGCTATTATTGCGGCAACAGCTTTGATATATGGCAGAACTTTGGTGACAAGAAATATAGGGGATTTTCGGTGGATTCCTGAACTCACACTGATTAACCCGTTTGAGGCTTAAGAAAGAGGGGCGATCGTACTTTGGGAATAAAAGGGCGATCGCACATTTATTTATTCACTGCTTTTTACATGATGTTCAACATAAGAGCGCAGCACAGCGTTCATTAGAGATTGATAGCCTTTTCCTTGGCTTTTAAACCAATCTAATACATCGCTATCAACCCTTAAAGAAATAGCTTGTTTTGTCAGTGGTGTTACGAGTTTTGCTTTTGCCCAAAAATTCGCATCTAATTCAGGAATATCAGAGGTATCGATCGCAGATTCTGGAATATTTTCTAATTTTTCAAGTCGTTTGCGCGAGATAGTCATATTCAAAGTACCTAAAAATGTATATACAAAGCGTATATACTTATAGGATAGCATAAAGGGCGATCGGATACTCACTCAGGCGGGCCAAAGCGATCGGGCAAGTCATCAAGAGTTAACCCGCGCGATCGCAAAAAATTTGCCAAAGCTTTCATCTGGGCAATTGTGAATGTCGGCACGTTATCTCCGGCTTCCCAGCGACTCACAGTGCGTACCGATGTCCCAATTTGCCGAGCAAATTCTTCTTGGGACATTCCTAACTCATCTCTGAGTTTTTTCAGCGGTGATTCGCCAGCTTCTTCTTGAGGTTGTCTTCGCTTAATCATTACAAAATGTGACATAGTGTCTAGACCACTTGACAAAACAACTTTGTCCAGACACTATGTCTATATAGACAGCAAAAGGGCAGAGTACGGGAAATCAGCCCTGCCTTTCTAGTGTCTCATTTTGTCCGCAATCTATTGCAGAACTAGGATGAACTACAAACAACAACTTTACCCGTGGGTGATTTACCGCCACCTGCCAAACCTGCAACGCCTGACTGTGGCGCGTTTTCGCCGCCGAAACGACGCCGAGGAACACTTGCGGATTATCAAAAGATTGCTGCCGCAAGTGGAGTTTGCGATCGCCTTTGAGGTGAATTCGCAACAGCTAACAAATTGTGCAAGATAGTATAAGAGCGATCGAACTTTGGGAATAAAAGGGCGATCGCTTTTCCCAGAATTTTAAATTGAGATATAATACAGAGCAAGCAAAAACTCTTACAGCCAAGTCTATGTCTAGTTATAACAAGGTACTGAATAAAGTTAAATACCTGACGTTTGCAGACAAACAGCGGTTATCAGAACACTTGAAAAAAATGATTCAGTTACGCGAAAAAGTTGCAGAAGATGATGCAGTAATTTCAGCCGAAGAAATAGCAGAGAGCGAAGCTGCTTGGCAAGATTACCAAGCTGGTCGCGATCGGGGGATATCCTCCCAAGAACTCAAATTGAAGCTATTTGGAGAAAAAAAATTACTGACTACATTCTCCTGAAAGCAGCAGAACGCTATTTATCGCGAATGCAACCGGATGACCAAGTACGAATTGTCAAGGCTTTAGATACTTTAGTAAGTGACGATAGAGGGCTTGACATTAAGCAACTTAAAGGACTAGGAGATTAAGATGCAAGTCAAAGACATGACAGTTGATCAATTGCGGGACTTAATTCGGCATACCGTGGAACAGTGTTTAGAAGAATATTTGGGCGATCCTGATGCAGGTTTAGAAGTTAAGGAAGAAGTCAAGCAGAAATTGTTAGAGTCAATGAAACGTAAACAAGCAGGAGAAAGCAGCGTCGAACCTGGGGAATTTTATCAAAAACTCGGCATAAAATCGTAATGAGCTATTCGGTTGAGTTGACTGCAGAAGCTCTGGTTAACCACGAAAGATTGACTCAGGCTGTGCAGGAGCGTATAGGTAATAAAATCAATTGGTTGGCTGAAAATTTTGAACAAATTACTCCTATGCCGTTGTCGGCTAATCTGGCAGGTTTCTTTAAGTTAAGAGTGGGTGATTATCGGGTAATTTATTCTTTTGATGATGATTTAAAGGTGATTACTATTCACCAGATTGGACACCGGAGAGAAATTTATGATTAACTGAAGTGCGATCGTACTTTAGGAAAATAAGGGCGATCGTACTTTAGGAAGAAAAGGGCGATCGTACTTTGGGAAAATCAGGGCTATCGCACTTCCCTCGATCCTAAATTGCTATAATGACAATCAGCCCAAAAATCTCAACATAAAGCCTATGTCTACTTATAGCGAGGTACTGAGTCAGGCTCAAAATCTTACTCCTGACGAGCAACAGCAGCTTTTAGAAGTATTGTCAGCTTTGATGCGCGATCGGGTAACAACCCAGACTCAGAGTAGCAGTGAAAGATTGCCCAGGAAAAATTTAAAGAGATGGCGAGGTTTTTTGCCGTATCGTGTGGATGCTTTGGAATTCCAGTTGCAACTTAGAGAAGAATGGGATGATTAATAAATTAGGACTTACGCATTGACAAAAAATATCATCTATGTATTCTAGACAATGCCATGACTGAATCGGTTTGCCAAAA
>NZ_JAUBPT010000299.1:0-3642 GCF_036700905.1 Microcoleus sp. S13_C3
TATCGTTAAGGTTTGTAAAGGGGTTTAGCGACAGTTAAACTGATGACTGTGATTAGGAAAGCTGATGAAAGGAGAGACAGGGGCGTAGCTTGCGGGGCGCGACGCCATCGCCAGAAGTTTTGTTAAGAAAGTTGAGGGTTTTGCTTTCTGTGGGTCAGCTCGTGATACCTTTCTAAAACCTGAAAGCGGGAAAGTCCGGTGCAATTCCGGCGCTGTGCCGCAACTGTAAAAGTCAGAATGCCGATTTCGGGGGCGCTTTGTGGGCGTTTACTTTTGGATTCCCTGCGTAGCACGGGGAGGAGATTATTTGTTAGCTTTGACTGATTTGCCGACTTGTCCGGGTTTATTTTACGGTTCCCAAGCCCGAGACGGAGTTTTATCGAGAATGCGGATTCCGGGGGGAATTTTAAACGCGCAGCAGTGTCGGACGATCGCCGATGTGGCTGATCAATACAGTACCGGCTGTTTGCAAGTGACAAATCGGGCAAATTTGCAAATCCGAGAAGTGAACTCGGAAATTGCCCCGGAAGTCTGGAACCGCTTGCAGGAATTGGGGATAGCCTCTCGCCGCGTTGAAGTTGACCCGATTCGCAATATTATGGCAAGCCCGACAGCAGGGATCGATCGCCAGCAGTTACTGGATACTCGCCCGCTAGTGAAAGCTTGGGATGATTACCTGCAAACACATTCCGAGTTGTCGGAACTTTCGCCTAAGTTCAGTATTGGCTTGGATGGTGGGGAATCGGTTTCGATCCAGGCTTTACGCAACGATATTTTATTAGCTGCTGAAGGGCTTTCAACCCAATCAGAAATCTTTTTTCGGCTGCATTTAAACGGCGATACAGGAATTTTAATCCCAGAATCGCAATGTATTTCAGTATTAGCCGCCCTCGCTAGCACCTATCTTGAATACACCAAAAATCGACCTCGAATTGATGGCAAAAAACCGCGTTTGCGTCACCTGCTGGCAGATTGGGGCGCTGAACGTTATCTAGAAAGGGTACAGCAGAATTTACCATTTTTATGGCAATTCACATCTTGCACCTTTCCCAAAAACAGCCAAGATGCCTGTTCCACAAAGAGTGAATTTCCTTGTGGGGTGGGCATCTTGCCCGCCCGATCGATCGACTTTCCCAAAAACAGGCAAGATGCCTGTTCCACAAAGAGTGAATTTCCTTGTGGGGTGGGCATCTTGCCCGCCCGATCGATCGACTCATCTGCAGGGGCGATCGAACAATCCCGACATCTCGGCATCCACCCTCAGCGACAGTCGGATTTATCCTACATGGGAATTGCACTGCCTCTGGGTAGGCTAGAATCAAAGCAACTGCGGAATTTGGCAAATTTAGCCAAAAATCTAGCCAGCGGTACCCTGAGACTTACGCCGTGGCAAAATCTGTTGATTTCTGATATCCCCAACTCCCAGCTTTTTGAGGTAAAACAGCAAATCGCCGATTTGGGATTGCACTCGTCGGCGACTCGCCTAGATTCGTGCTTGGTGGCTTGTGCCGGCAGCAGCGGCTGTGCGTCGGCGGCGACAGATACTCAAAGTCACGCCCTAGCAATGGTGAGGGATTTAGCGCAAAAATTGACGATTGACCTGCCGATTAACATTCATTTCAGCGGTTGCCAAAAGTCCTGCGCCCAGCACCAGCCAATTGATATCACGCTGGTGGGAATTCAGATTGAGCGAGGACACGAGACGATCGAAGGTTACGACATTTATGCGGGTAGAAAAGATTTGCCCTTCGGACGACCAATTTTTCAGGCGGTGAGTGCGATCGAGATGCCCCGTGCGATCGAGCGAATGTTGCAGGTGTATCAGCGGTTGCGAGAGCCATTGGAGTCATTTGGTGAGTTTATCGATCGGCGGGCGATCGACCAATTGCAGGAGTTGTTGAGTACCGAAAATCGGAATAGAAAGAGAAAAAACATCCCATGAAAACAGACAAATTTTAAGCATTTCTCTTTCTATCTCTCTTGATATTTCTTCCTTCGCGTCCTTTGCGCCTTCGCGGTTCATTCAAAAAATCTCTTTCACAAATCCCACAAAATTCCCATAGCAGTTTTAAACAATGATTGACTACATTCGAGACGGAACAGAAATCTACACCAAATCCTTCGCCACAATTCGAGCCGAAGCAGATTTGTCAAGCTTGCCGCCCGATTTAGAATCGGTAGCCGTGCGACTAATTCACAGTTGTGGCATGACCGATATTGTTACAGATTTAGCAGCTTCCCCCGGTGCAGCCACCTACGGACGCCAAGCCCTCGCCGGAGGTGCGCCTATTCTCTGCGATGCCCGGATGGTGGCCGAAGGCATCACTCGCAAACGCCTTCCCGCTGACAATCCGGTGATTTGCACCCTCTGGCATTCCGAAATCCCGGAGTTGGCGCGGCAAATGGGAAATACTCGATCGGCTGCGGCGCTTGATTTATGGCTGGATAACTTGCAGGGTGCGGTTGTGGCAATTGGCAATGCCCCGACTGCTTTGTTCCGACTACTGGAAATGTTGGATGCCGGAGCACCCAAACCGGCTTTAATTCTGGGTTTCCCGGTAGGATTTGTGGGGGCTGCCGAATCCAAAGCCGAACTCGCTGCCAACAGTCGGGGAGTGCCATTTATTACGTTGCACGGGCGGCGCGGTGGCAGTGCAATGGCAACGGCAGCCGTGAATGCGTTAGCGAAAAAGGATGAATTATGACTAAGGCTACTGGTAAATTGTACGGTTTGGGTATTGGCCCTGGCGATCCAGAATTGATTACTTTGAAAGCTTATCGGATTTTGCAATCGGTGCCGGTGATTGCCTATCCGGCGATGGAAAATGGTAAGGTGCTGGCGCGGGCGATCGTCGCAGATTATCTGCGCCCGGAGCAAATTGAGATTCCGATGCCGTTGCCTTTTAGTCCGACGCGATCGTCTCAACCTTATTATGATATTGCTGCCGAGAAAATTGCCGCCCATCTGAGCGAGGGACAGGATGTGGCAGTGCTATGTGAGGGCGAGCCTTTTCTCTACGGCTCGTTTATGTATCTATTCAACCGTTTGTCCGGGACATTTACCACTGAAGTTGTGCCGGGAATTTCTTCCACAATGGCGAGTGCTGCTGCGTTGGGAGTGCCGCTAACTTATCGTAACGATGTGTTAAGTATTATGCCTGCGACGCTGGATGCTGAGGTTTTGCGCGATCGACTGGCGGTTGTTGATGCTGCTGTGATTATTAAACTGGGCCGGCATTTTGCGAAAGTCCGGGACGTACTGATTGAGTTGGGACAGTTCGATCGAGCATTGTATATAGAACGCGCAACTATGCCGAATCAGCGAATTCGGGCGATCGCAGATGTCGAGCCCGCTGAAGTTCCCTATTGGGCTCTCATTATGATACCTAGCCAGCAAAAGTCTGTATCTTAATATTTCCATGCCTGAAGGCGACGCGCTTCCAGGCTTTACCTACTTTTTTGTGCATTCTTACCTCTTTATCCTGTTTTATTCATATTGATAACTTAACCTTATAACTTACATCAGTTAATCTGTTGTTAAAAAACTTTACAAACCTGAGAATATGCTTTATGTTTATTTACATGGCGGAACACAAAGCCGTCACGAACATTGAAAACCAAATAAAGCAATCATAAACAAAT
>NZ_JAUBPT010000300.1:0-3563 GCF_036700905.1 Microcoleus sp. S13_C3
TAGTCATTAGTCATTAGTCATTAGTCATTAGTCATTAGTCATTAGTCATTAGTCATTAGTCATTAGTCATTAGTCATGGGTTATTAGTCACCAAAAAACCCGGTTTCTCAAAGAAACCGGGTTTCTGAAGGGGTAAGGTGGCCGGTCCGGCGCAGCCTAAAGAGGTTCTGCGTCTATGACCCAATTGCTGCTATTTTGCTGCTGGTAATTTCACCTTAGTTGCTAAGCCTAGTGCTTCCAAGACTTGAATTGTCATCCAAGTGAAGTCAATTTCCCACTTTTCCATCCCGTGACGAGCGGAGTATTGATAAGCATGGTGGTTGTTGTGCCAGCCTTCGCCGTAAGTCAGGACAGCCACCCACCAACAGTTAGTAGAACTATCGTTTGTTTCGTAGGTGCGGTAGCCAAATTTGTGAGTGGCGCTGTTAACAAACCACGTGCAGTGATACACCAAAACTAAGCGTACAAAAATTACCCACACTACAAACGGCCAGCCTGCTGCTAAGTAAAGCAAGACGCCAAAGACGATTTGCATCGGGAGAAAGTAGTTTTGCAAAAATTGGTAAAATGGATCGCTCGAAATGTCTTTTGTGCAGCGGGAAATTTCAGCGTGAGCTGGACCTTTATATAGCATCCAGCCGATGTGACTCCACCAAAAACCCTTTTGGGCATTGTGAGGGTCTAGCGCATTTTGGTCAGAGTTGGTGTGGTGCAATCGGTGCAGCCCAACCCAATCAATTATTCCTCCTTGACAGGCAAGGGCTCCGCAAAATGCTAGAAAGTATTCTACGAATTTTGGTGTCTGAAAACTGCGGTGGGTGAGCATACGATGCCATCCGAGAGTTATTCCCAAACCGCCGGTTATCCAGTGCATGAATACTGTTAAACCAACTGCTGTCCAATTGAAGTTACTGGGTAGCAGTGCGAACAAAGCGCCTATATGAAGTCCTGCTAAACTAATAACGTGCTTCCAATTGTATTGGAGTTTTTCTTGCGTTGCAATTGTCATTCTCTTTTTGATTTATGATGAGATGCCGAGCTAGATTCACGCATAATAGTTGGGATTGAGCAGTGAACTTTTTTGCTGCACACTTGCCCAAACTAATAAAGAATCAATGATAGATTTGGGATTAGGATTGAAAAAGATTTACGGTTGTATTTTGAAAATAAAAAATTTGGCTGCCAAACAAAATTTTTTGTTCCCAATTATATTATAACTGATTCTGGTTTTGGTTGGGTCGATCGCACCCGAAGACTCGATCAGTGTTCAACCCAACCTCTACCATCGCAAAAAACAGGATGAGGCATTGGTCACGAGCCATTAGTCCAGAACTGATGACCGACAACCCATGACTCATTGCCCATGCTATTTTTCTGCTAATTTCACTTTGGTTGCCAAACCCAGCGATTGCAGCAATTGAATTGTCATCCAGGTGAAGTCGATTTCCCACCATTGGAGACCGTGGCGAGCCGAGTATTGAAAGGCGTGGTGGTTGTTGTGCCAGCCTTCGCCGTAGGTAAGCAGAGCCACCCACCAGCAGTTGGTCGATCGATCGCCCGATTCGTAGGTGCGGTAGCCGAATTTGTGGGTAGCGCTGTTAACCAGCCAAGTGCAGTGGAACACCACCACGATCCGCAGAAACACACCCCAAACCACGAAAGACCAGCCGCCTAATAAATAAAGCAACACACCGAAGACAACTTGGATGGGGATAAAATATGCTTGGAGAAACTTGTATACTGGGTCGTCGCCGATGTCTTTAGTAAAGCGGGGGATTTCCACTCTGATCGGGAGATCCGAGAGCATCCAGCCCATGTGGCTCCACCAGAAGCCTTGATTGGAATCGTGGGGATCTGTTTCGGTGTCGGAATGTATGTGGTGTAACCGGTGCATTCCTACCCAGTCGATCGGGCCACCTTCACAGGAAAGGGTACCGCAAATAACTAGAAAATACTCTAGCCATTTCGGTGTTTGAAAACTGCGGTGGGTGACGAGGCGGTGATATCCGAGAGTAATTCCTAAACCACCTGTTACCCAATGCAGGAAGACTGCTAGCCCGACCGCAGACCAGCTAAAATTACCCGGCAGCAAAGCAAATAAAGCACCGATGTGCAGAAAGGCCATAAAGCCTACGACAGGCCAATCAGGAGAAGTTTTTTTGGAAGTTGCAATCGTCATGAATATATTATGTTTACAAACTAGGGGCCGCATCTACGCCATAATGAACAGCGCGCACGCAAAGGGTGAGCGAGGTATAGATGAATAGCGTTTCACGGCTACAGGAAGCAGAACAGGCACTCTTTCAGATTTTTTCTGGTATTGACACTACAGTCAAGCAAAATCTTCAACGAGTCTTAAAAGCTTTTCGCAGCCACCGGGTTGGAGTCCACCATTTTGCAGGGGTTACGGGTTACGGCCACGACGATTTGGGTCGGGAGACTTTGGACGGGGTGTTTGCCGAAGTGGTAGGGGCCCAGGCCGCGGCTGTCCGGGTACAGTTTGTTTCGGGTACTCACGCGATCGCCTGTGCTCTTTTTGGCATCCTGCGTCCTGGTGACGAAATGTTGGCAGTGGCTGGTTCTCCCTACGATACTTTAGAAGAAGTGATCGGCTTGCGCGGGCAAGGTCAAGGTTCACTGCTTGAGTTTGGCATTAGTTACCGTCAGTTGCCTCTAACTCGCGAAGGAAGTGTGGATTGGCAGGCATTGAGCTCTACTATTTCAGCAAAGACTCGCCTAGTTTTTATCCAGCGCTCTTGCGGTTATTCTTGGCGGTCGAGTTTGTCTATTTCTGAGATTGAAAAAATAGTCGCCATAGTCAAACATCAGAATCCTAGCACAATTTGCTTTGTTGATAATTGTTACGGGGAGTTTGTTGATGATTGCGAACCTACTGCTGTGGGTGCGGATCTGATGGCTGGTTCTTTAATCAAAAATCCGGGGGGTACGATCGTCCCTGCGGGCGGTTACGTGGCCGGCAGGGCTGATTTAGTAGAGGCGGCAACTTGTCGCTTGACGGCACCGGGAATCGGCAGCAGTGGCGGCGCAACTTTTGATTTGAATCGGTTGCTGTTTCAGGGTTTGTTTATGGCTCCCGGTTTTGTGGGGGAGGCGATGAAGGGCAATCATTTGACGGCTTATGTTTTTTATAAGTTGGGTTATCGAGTGAATCCTATGCCTTTGGCTAGAAGACGAGATGTGATTCAGGCGATCGAATTCGGTTCTGCTGATAAGTTAATTGCTTTTTGTCGCGCGGTTCAGCAAAATTCCCCCGTCGGTTCCTATTTAGATCCGGTGCCGGCTCCGATGCACGGGTATGAAAGTCAGTTAGTGATGGCTGGGGGTACTTTTATCGATGGGAGTACGTCGGAGTTTTCGGCTGACGGGCCTCTGCGGGAGCCTTACGTGGCTTTTTGTCAGGGGGGAACTCATTGGACTCATGTATCCATCGCCCTGGAGGATGCGATCGAGGCTGTGGGCCCAGCTAATAAGGAATGAGAATTAAATAACTTCCACTCTTGAAAGTGGGATGGGCGTCCCGCCCGTCCAAAAAGGACGGGCGG
>NZ_JAUBPT010000301.1:0-3538 GCF_036700905.1 Microcoleus sp. S13_C3
AGTCATTAGTCATTAGTCATTAGTCATTAGTCATTAGTCATTAGTCATTAGTCATTAGTCATTAGTCATTAGTCATTGGTTATTTGTTGGTTCTCCTAACAAATAACATAGGACAATTCCCAATTCCCAATTCCCAATTCCCAATTCCCAATTCCCCAATCTTCAATCTTCAATCTCCAAATCTAAAATCTAAAATCTAAAATCTAAAATCTAACTGTGCCTCCGACTAACTTACCAATTTCCAGGATTTTTCCGGCTAATTCTACACGCCGTCAGTTCCTAAAAAATTCGGCGGCGACAATTTCCGGGTTAGCTGTTTCGAGTTGCGGCTGGCGACTTGCAGACGTGCAATCTGCTCCTCCGGTCAAAGGTGATGCCGACCAACTTTTCATCTATACTTGGGCAGGCTATACCGATAAAGCTTTGCTCGATCGCTTTGCCGAAAAAACAGGCATTCGCGTGGTTGCAGACGTATTTGACTCCAATGAGGCGATGCTGGCTAGGGTTCAAGCTGGCGGTGGCCGGGCCTACAGCATCATTTACCCGTCTGACTACATGGTGATTCAGATGACGGAACTGGGGCTGTTGAGCCCATTAGACCACTCGATTTTGGGCGGGCTCGATCGGCTAAAAAAACAGTTCCAAAACCCCGTATATGACCCAGGAAACCGCTACAGCGTGCCTTTGAGTTGGGGAACCACAGGCTTAATTTACAACAGCGAACAGCTCAAAGAAGCTCCTGAAGATTGGGAGTATTTGTGGCAGCACAAACAGGAGTTAGCAAGGCGAATGACGCTGGCAAATGATGTTCGAGAAGTGATGGGTGCTGCGCTGCGGATGTTGGGCTATTCTCTCAATTCTACCAACCAAGAGCAAGTGAAACAAGCTTACGAAAAGTTGGTGGAACTCAAACCGGCGATCGCATCTTTTACCACTGATGCTTGGCGGCCGCAAATGCTGACGGGGGATTTGAAGGTAGCTATGTGTTATTCTTCTGATGCTAATGAGGTAATCCCAGATAATGACAAATTGCGCTATGTTGTGCCAAAAAGCGGTTCTTCTCTGTGGACTGACACTTTAGTAATTCCTAAAGGTGCTCCCAATCCCGAAGCAGCTTATAAGTGGATTAACTTTATGCTGCAAGCGGATGTCGCTGCTTCTTTAGTAGAACGGCTCAGTTTCTCAACTCCTTCGGAAGATGCTTTTAGTTTGCTGACGCCGGAAGTCCGCGAAAATGAAATTCTTTTCCCTTCGGAGGCAACTTTGAAAAATTGCGAAGGTGTTGCTCCGGTAGGAAAATTTATAGACGTGTACGATCGCTATTGGACTAAATTAACCAGCGGCTAATCTTATTTTTGCCAGAAATTTCATGTACATTTCGATTTACCGTGGGGTGGGGGCGGGTTTATGAGATTGTTTATTTTAGGCGATGATTGTAGGTGAACCCGCCCCTACATTACATTTCGATTTACCGTGGGGTGGGGGCGGGTTTAGAAGATTGTTTATTTTACGCATAGATTGTTGTTGGTGAAACCCGCCCGTACCAATCACAACTCAAAACTCAACACTATTTATTTATGGCTGTTTCAACTAGAACTCCCCCTCCTATTCCTCCCAATTCTTCTTTGAAGGCTGAAACTGTTTCCCCGTGGTCTGCGTGGGCTGGGCCACTGGCATTGCTGGGCCCTTCTGGCTTGTTCCTGCTGTTATTATTAGTAATACCAACTTTGGTGATTTTTCAGCTTAGTTTGGTGCCAAATATTAAACCGGGAGATTTGGTGAATCCTTCGGGAATCGGCAATTACCTGCGAGTGTTTGAGCCGCTGAATTTGCAGGTGATTGGTCGATCGCTCTTTTTCGCAACGGGGACTACTATTCTGTGTTTGCTGCTGGGATTTCCTGTGGCTTACTGGATCGCCCTCAATGTGTCGAAAAAGTGGCGGAATTTAACTTTGTTAGGCTTTGTGTTGCCGCTGTGGACTTCTTCGCTGTTGCGATCGTATGCTTGGATTACAATTCTGCGTCCTACGGGGGTTCTCAACTCGCTGCTGGCACTTGTAGGCATTCCTCCTCTAGAATTGCTTAATCAAAGTTCCGCCGTTCTAATCGGCATGGCTTACAGTTATTTGCCTTATATCGTGACAATTCTCTACGCTTCTTTGGAAAAGTTAGACCGCAGGTTGCTAGAAGCATCTCAGGATTTGGGTGCGAACCCAGTGGAAACTTTCTGGAAAGTGACAGTACCTCAGACGATGCCGGGAATTGCTGCGGGTTCTTTGCTAGTATTTATTAGCTGTTTGGGCGATTTTGTCGATCCCGAGTTGCTCGGTGGAGCTTCTAGTATGACGGCGGCTCGTTTAATTTACAATCAGTTTTTGGGGGCGACTCAAAATTGGGGGCTGGGTTCGGCTCTGAGTATGGTATTAATCTTTGCAGTGAGTATCGGAATTGCCCTTTTGCTCAAATATGGCGATCGTAATGCAATTTAAAGAAGTCATTAGTCAGTAGTTATTAGTCCTTAGTTATTGGTTACTGGTTATTGGTAGCTACTCACAAATAACAACTGATAACAACCGATTACCAATTACCAATTACCAATTACCAATTACCAATTACCGAGAAATGGAAAATACCCCCGAAAATCCACAGGAGGAAATACAAGCCGATATGTACTTAAAACCTAAATTTAAGGTTTCTTGGCAGGTAATATTTGCCGTTTTGATGTTTTTTTATATGTACCTGCCCATCCTGGTACTCACATTTTACAGCTTTAACAAATCGCGTTTTAGCGCCGGTTGGGAAGGATTTACTTTAGATTGGTACGTTAAATTATTTAGCGATACGCGGATTTTAATTGCCCTGAGAAACAGTTTAACAGTGGCTGTTTGTGCAGTTGCAATCTCGGCTGTACTTGGCACTTTGATGGCCGTTGGTTTAGCCCGCTACCGCTTTCCAGGCAAGAGTTTATATCAGGGAGTCTCCTACTTGCCGATTATTATTCCAGATATTGCGACCGCAGTTGCTACTCTGGTATTTTTAGCTGCGCTGGCTATTCCTCTGAGTTTGTGGACAATTGTCGCCGCTCACATTGTGTTTTGTCTGGCTTACATCGCCCTAGCTGTTTCTACTAGATTGGCAGATTTAAACCCGTATTTAGAAGAGGCTGCCTTGGATTTGGGTGCAACGCCTGTTGAAGCTTTTATTCAGGTTTTGCTCCCTCAATTAATACCCGGAATTGTTTCGGGTTGTCTGCTGTCTTTTGTCCTCAGCATGGACGATTTTTTGATTGCGAGTTTTACCGCAGGTAGCGGGACTACAACTCTGCCGATGGAAATTTTTAGCCGGATTCGGACTGGGGTAAAACCGGATATTAATGCTTTGAGCGTGCTGTTGATAGTAGGTTCGGGAGGATTGGCGTTTTTAGCGGAATATTTGCGCGGCCGGGGCGAGCAAAAACGGACTCATTAGTCATTAGTCATTAGTCATTAGTCATTAGTCATTAGTCATTAGTCATTAGTCATTAGTCATTAGTCATTAG